>QHOM01000024.1:0-25668 GCA_003218785.1 Verrucomicrobiota bacterium | reverse complement strand
TAAGACCGGCGGTTGCAGTGAAGACTGCGCTTATTGCGCCCAGTCCGCTCATTATTCAACCGGCGTCGAACGCGAACAAGTGTTATCACTGGAAGACGTAATGGCCGTGGCCGCGGCGGGCGCATGCGCAAGGCGCAACGCGATTTTGCATGGGCGCAGCCTGGCGCGGCGTACGCGATGGCTCAGAAAAATTTCAGGGTGTACTTGAAATCGTGCAGGAAGTGAGCCGACTCGGCATGGAAGTTTGTGTCACGCTCGGTGAAATCGGTTCAGTGGAAGCGCGGAAACTTAAAGCCGCTGGAGTTACGGTCTACAACCATAACATTGACACTTCTCCCGAGTTTTATCCGGAAATTGTGAGCACACACACGTTTCAGGATCGGCTCGACACGATCGCCGCGGTGCAGGAGAGCGGGATGTCGGTTTGCTGTGGTGGGATCATCGGCATGGGCGAATCCGAGGGTGATCGCCTGCGCATGCTGGAAGTATCGAGCAATTTCGATCCGCCTCCCGAAAGCGTGCCGATCAATTGTTTAATGGCGATGCCTGGCACACCGCTGGCCAACCAACCGCCGGTCGATATTTTTGATCTGGTTTGTCTTGTTGCCGTGACACGAATCGCGCTTCCGAAGGCGCGGGTTCGTTTGGCCGCGGGTCGCACCCGGTTTTCACGCGAAGGCCAGGCGCTCTGTTTTTTCGCCGGCGCGAATTCAATTTTTTACGGCGATAAACTCCTCACGGCGAAAAATCCAGCAGGCGACGTGGATGTTGCCCTTTTGCGCGAACTCGGGTTGCACTCTCGAGGAGCGACGGCCTCCTAGCCGTCAGAGCGCGGCGGGAAACCCTGGCGCCCTGTTTGCAGCTAATTTTAGATCGACATCGACGTGCGGTTTGCGATAAAAGTGTCTGGGCTTGATGGGACTCAACAAGAACCTCAACCGAAAGAAATTATGGATTGGAAAAAATTCTTCATCGCATTCGTCGCAGCGTTTGGTTTCATTTTTGTGTTTGGATTCATCTGGTACGGCAAGCTGATGCACGGCGTGCATCAGGAAGTGCCTGCGCTTTGGCGGCCCGAAGCGGAATTCGGCAGCTATTTTTCGTGGCTCGTTTTTGGCCACATTGTGATGGCGTTCTTTCTGACGCTGCTTTGCGCGAAATTTGTACCCGCAGGGGGCGCAGGCGCATGTGCGCGTTTGGGCATTTTGCTGGCGCTTGTTTATATCGGCAACGATTTCATCATCTACGCAGTACAGCCGCTAACGACGAAAATTCTCTGCGGGTGGATCGTGGGCGACCTAATTATGTTCGGCGTTGCCGGCGCAATCATTGGCGCGATCTACAAGTCCAGCTCACCCGCTGCGACTTAGATTCTAAAACAGAAGGGAAATTATGAACTGGAAGAAATTTTTCATCGCGTTCGTCGCAGCGTTTATTTTCATCTTTCTTTGGGGATGGATTCATAACGGCGTGCTCTTGAAAGACATCTACGCGCAAACCCAGAGTCTGTGGCGACCGCGAGCTGAAACGATGAGTCTCTTCCATTGGATCATTCTCGGACAGGCTGGCCTGGCGTTGGTGTTTGTCATGATCTACGGCAGTGGTTTCGCTGGTGGGGGCGTCGCTGCTGGAATCAAGCTTGGCATCATGCTGGAACTCTTGGCCATTAGCATGCGTTTCATGATTTACGCGACACAGCCGCTTCCGGCGGAACTGCTGGTGCTCTGGAGCATCGGCGGCTTCATTGAGATGATCGTAACCGGTGCGATCGTCGGGGCGATTTACAAACCCGCGGCTGCACAAACGTCTTAGCGACGGAATTTCGAAATTGGACGTTCGGCGTTGGGCGTTGAACGTTTACGTCCGTGGAGAAGCCTTGCCAGACTCCCGCCGCCCTCGGTTATCGCATGCCGGCAGAATGGGAACCGCATGCTGCCACTTGGCTTTCCTGGCCGCGGCGCGAAGGGATCAGTTTTCCGGACTCGTTCGATCGCGTCATGCCGCCGTTGCGAGCGATGGTCGAGGCGCTGATCGAATCTGAGCATGTCTGCATTAACGTTTGCAATGGCGCGCATGAAGCCGAAGCGCGTGAAGTTTTTGGCCGATTGCCGATGGACCGAATCTCGTTTCACGTGCTTCCCACGAACGAGCCCTGGTGCCGCGATCACGGACCGATATTTCTCACGCGTGATCTCGATCCAAAACTTGCCGCCGTGGATTGGGATTACAATGCCTGGGGGAACAAATATCCGCCATTCGATTTGGATGAAGTTGCGCCAACGCGCGTCGCAGAAATTCTGGATATTCCGGTGTTTTATCCAGGCATGATTTTGGAAGGCGGCGCAATTGATGTGAACGGCGCGGGCGCGCTGCTCACGACCGAGTCATGTTTGTTAAGATGGTCACGTGGATGATCTCACCCGCTTTGTTTCCGAGCACACCGTTATGACCGTTGTCGAAGAAGATCGCGACGACGAAAACTACGGGCTGCTCCAGGAAAATCTCGCGCGTTTGCGCGAGATGAAAATCGGCCAGCGGAAGATCCAGGTCGTCACCTTGCCTATGCCCAGGAAAATTGTGCGCGAAAACCTGCGCCTGCCCGCAAGCTACGCGAACTTTTATATCTCAAATAGTTCCGTGCTTGTCCCGACGTTTGACGATCCAAATGATGCAACTGCATTGTCGATCTTGCAGACGCTGTTTCCCGATCGTCGTGTCATGGGGATCGATTGCCGCGAACTACTCTGGGGCCTCGGCACGTTCCATTGCCTGACCCAGCAACAGCCAGCGGTTTAAATGTGGGAAGGACCTTAGTGTCCCGACTATCGCGTCGCTAAGGCCGCTCCCACATTCGTCACTCGGCCCTCAGTCCAGGTTTGTAGCCGCTTTTCAGGATTGCATCGTGAAGATCAGGGGCATGCGTCTTGCGTGCATCAAACGTGACGACGACGCGCTCATGCCCGAGATCAACTTTCACATTCTTCACGCCTTTGATTTTCATGAGTGGTGCACGTAGCTTTCGCACGCATTCGTCGCAGTCTTCGCCCTCGGTTGCAATCTCGATCGTTTCCAAAAGCGTGTGATCAGCGCGTTCGGGATTAAACGGATCGGCCGGGTCGGGATCGTTTGGTCTTGCGGGGTCCATCTTTTCTTTATCTAACGTGGGAAGATGGCTCTGCGGCTGTCTCGCACGCGATTGGCTCGAGCACGCGCCAGACGTTCTTGGCAAGTATTTTTTGGCCGTCGGCGTTTGGATGAATGCCGTCCGGCAAATTTAATGATGGATCGCCTGCCACGCCATCGAGGAGGAACGGGACCAATGCGCCGCCGTTTTTTGCGGCGAGTTCGGCGAACATTTTGCCGAACGCCGAAACGTAGTCGTCGGATGCGAAATTTGGGAGCTGCATTCCCGCGATCACTACGCGCACATTCGGATTTCGCGCTTTCACTTTATCGATAATCTGCTGGAGATTGTTTTGGATTTGATCGACCGGCACACCGCGAAAGGCATCGTTGATTCCCAGTTCCAGAATGAAGATGTCGATCTTGCGTTTCAAATGGCCCGGGAGCCGTTCCAGGCCTCCTTCGGTCGTGCCGCCAGTTTGGCTGGCGGTGGTCACTTGAAAATTCAGGCCGGCAGCGCGCAACTTGTTCGCCAATAAAGCCGGATAAGCTTCGCTCGGCTTCAGTCCAAATCCTCCTGAAAGACTGTCGCCAAGCACAAGGATCGTTTTCATTTGCGAAGAAACGGGCGTGGCGCAAGCAGATTGCGCACACAGGATCGATGCAAGTACGCTACAGAGCGCCACCGGAATTTTCATTAAAGAACTCTCCACGATTTAATCCTGCGTTCGATGTTTGATGTTTGATGTTTAACGGTTTAACGATTCAACTTCTTTAACGTTCTAACGTCTTAACATCTTTTCTATGGCAAATTACGCTATCAACGGGTTCGGTCGTATCGGGCGCAACGTGCTTCGCGCGATGACACAAAAACAAGTCGAGCAAGTTCGCGCGATCAACGATCTAACTGACACACATACGCTCGCCCATCTGCTTGAATGGGACTCGGTGCACGGAAAGTTCGACGGCGAGATCGGTTACGATGATGAGAACATCAGCGTGCGGGGTCATAAAATTAAAATCTTGAAGGAGCGCGACCCGGCGAACTTGCCGTGGAAAAAACTTAATGTGGATGTTGTTCTCGAATCGACCGGATTTTTCACCAGCCGTGATAAAGCCGAGCTGCACTTGAGCAAAGCGGGTGCAAAACGAGTGCTGATCAGCGCGCCGGCGAAAGATCCGGACGTGACGATTTGCATCGGCGTTAACGACGCTCTTTTTGATCCCGAGAAACACAAAATTGTTTCAAATGCGAGTTGCACAACGAATTGCCTCGCACCGATGGCCAAAGTCTTAAACGACAAGTTCGGCGTCGCGCATGGATTCATGAGCACCATCCACAGCTACACCAACGACCAGCGCATCCTGGATTTTCCGCATAAAGACTTGAGGCGCGCACGAGCGGCCGCGATCAACATTATTCCGTCGACCACGGGCGCCGCCAAGGCGATCGGCGAAGTTATTCCGGAATTAAAAGGGAAATTGAACGGCGGCGCTTTCCGTGTGCCGACTCCGGATGGGTCGGTCACTGATTTCACTGCCGTCCTCGAGAAGGATGCAACGATCGATGCCGTTAATGCTGCCTTCAAAGAAGCTGCGTCAGACAAAACCTACAAAGGCGTCGTGCAGTACAGTGATGAGCCGCTCGTTTCCCAGGATATCGTTGGTAATCCGCACTCCTGTATTTTTGACAGCAAGCTGACGCTCATGCTTGGCAACCGGTTTGTGAAAGCCGTCGGCTGGTATGATAACGAATGGGGCTACAGCAACCGTTGCGTGGAACTGCTCGAATTGCTGGCGAAGTAGAGCACGAGTAAGTAATGCCGAAACTCTCCGTTCGCGATCTTGATGTACGCGGGAAACGCGTCCTTGTGCGGGTGGACTTCAACGTGCCGACCGAAATGCGCGGCGGAAAGATTCGCATCACCGACGACACGCGCATCCGCGAGAGCCTGCCTACCATTAACTACCTGCGCGAGCACGGTGCGAAAACGATTTTGGTGTCGCATTTTGGTCGCCCAAAAGGAAAGCGCGTTCAAAAATATTCGCTTCGTCCGATCGGCGATTATTTGCACTCGCTGATCCATCAGCCGGTCATCTTCAGTCATGACACAATTGGTGAGGTGCCGGTAAAAATCATTAGCCGCATGGAGAATGGCGATGTCGCGCTGCTCCAAAACGTCCGCTTCCAGCCGGAGGAAGAAGCGAACGATCCTGTGTTTGCGAAGGCGCTGGCGAAACTTGGCGATCTTTATGTGGACGATGCGTTCGGCGCGGCTCATCGCGCTCATGCGTCGACAGCGGGCATCACAAAATTTGTGGCAAAATCGGCGATGGGTCTCCTGATGGAGAAAGAACTGAGACATTTAGGCGAAGGCCTCAACAAACCGGCCAAGCCGTTTGTCGTCATTTTGGGCGGAGCCAAAGTTTCCGATAAGATCGGCGTATTGAAAGCACTGATGGAAAAAGCCGACGTGATTCTGATCGGCGGGGCGATGGCGAACACTTTTCTGAAAGCGCAGGGAATCCCGGTTGGCGCAAGCCGGGTCGAATCCGATAAACTCGATCTTGCGCGAGAAATTCTCGATCTTGCCGAGACACACGGCGTGAAATTCTTGCTTCCGATTGATGCCGTGGAAGCGGAGGAAATTCGCGCCGGCGCGCCGATCCGAAATACCAGCCGGCTCTCAGCGCAGCACGGGATCAGTGACGGATGGCAGGCGGTCGATATTGGCGCCGGGACGATTGCGCTTTACCAAGAAGAAATCGCAAAAGGAGAAACGGTTTTGTGGAACGGACCTGTCGGCATCTTTGAAATTCCCGATTTCGCGGAGGGAACCATGGCAATTGTGGAAGCGCTCGCGCAATCGGGCGCGACGACGATCATTGGCGGCGGCGATTCCGTGACCGCTGTAAAACAGGCCGGACTTGCCGACAAAATGACATTCATTTCCACCGGTGGCGGCGCTTCGCTGGAGTTGCTCGAAGGCAAAGAACTGCCCGGCGTGGCCGCACTGAATGAGATGGAAGATGAACATGATGCAGGCGAGGGCGGCGCGCTTTGTCGAATCGCTGTTGCTTGAAATTGGCGACATATCTGATGTGGAGGTGGTGATCCTGCCGCCGTTCACGGCGATCGCCAAAGTTACGGAGGCGCTTGCCACCGCTCCGAGCATTAAGGTGGGCGCGCAGAATATGTATTGGGAACGCAGCGGCGCTTTTACCGGCGAAATCAGTGCTGCGCTGCTGCGCGACTTATTTGTGCATTACGTTGTGCTCGGGCACAGCGAACGTCGCACGCTTTTTGGCGAGACCGACGAGATCGTCAATCGCAAGGTGCGTGCCGCGCACGAGGCGGCACTCCACCCGATCGTTTGTGTGGGCGAAACGCTCGCGCAGCGCGACAAGGGGAATGTCGAAAAGATATTGTCGATCCACCTGCGGGGCAGTCTCAAAGACCTAAGCGAAAAGGAACTTCAGGAAACGGTGATCGCGTACGAACCGGTGTGGGCGATTGGCACCGGGCGCAACGCGACTCCGGAACAAGCGCAGGAAGCGCACACATTCATTCGTCACACCTTGCGCGAAATGGCCGACGACATAACAGCCGAGCGCGTGCGCATTCAGTACGGCGGGAGTGTTAAACCCGAGAACGCGCGCGAGCTAATGAGCCAGCCGGACATTGACGGCGCCCTCGTCGGCAGTGCCAGCCTCGACCCACGCAGCTTCGCCCAGATCGTAAAGGCTGCGCGGGAAGATTAATAAGGTGGATCGCGCGCTCGGTCGCGCGATGTTAAATGTGGCGCGGGAGGCGCATTATTTGGCATCGAGCAGGGGACTACTCGATCCACCTCTCGCGAGGCGAGACGGATGGCTCGCCTTATTTCTTAATCTCCAAATAGGTGCGCGATTGCACCTTGTTGGTGCCGGGTTGCAATTCTTCGACGCGCATTTGTTTCAGAAACCAGCGATCGTCGATCTTTTGTGCGGAGACGACTTCAAAGCGCTTCGCAAGCTGTGCGTTCCAGTCGTACCCCTCCATCCGCATCAGCGCGCCGCTCGCCTTGTCGATCCAGAGCAGAAGATTGGAATACTGGGACTCGCGGGAAGGCGCGCGGAGTTGCAGCTTCCAGCAATTGCGGGTGCGGACATTTTCTTCGCCTAAAACACGCGCGTTCTGCCAATAGAGAAACTTGAATGCGAGGTCCTCGTAGGTAAGGCTGGCGCCGCGGATTTTTTGCTCGAGCTTCGACGCCGCAAATTTTTCGGTTCCAGCGCCGGTTACCAAATCAAGGCGCGAGCTCTTTTCTCCGAGGCGCAATTGCAGAACCTCATTGGGGTTAGTAAATGAATACCGGATTAACGGGCCGTTTTGCGTCAGGCGAAATGGGACAACGATGTCATTTTCGCGAAGCTGACCTTGCAGATCGATTTGCTGTCGCGACTCGAGCATTCGCACCGAGGCCAGAATGTCCTTCGCCGAGGGCGGGGCCTGGCCGTGAATCGATAACGGAAACATCAAAAAAAGCGCGGCGATTTTTCGCATGGAAAAGAAGCTTTAAGTTTTCAGTTTTCAGTTTTAAGTCGTCCCGCACAACGTACGGATTACTTAGAGCTTAACACTTAAAGCTTAAAACTTGGACCAGACGATTTTTCATCTCATCAACGAAAAATGGACGAGTCCGGCGCTCGACTTGTTCATGGCGGCGCTCGGCGACAGCGAGATTTGGAAGCCGTTGTTTATCGCGATCGGGCTTGGCGCTCTTTTCTTTGGCGGGTTCAAAGCACGCGCCTTCATTGTATGTTTACTCTTGTCTTTGCTGATCGCCGAACTGTTTACCGGTGTATTAAAGTCCGCGTTTGATCGTCATCGGCCCAAGCAAGTAGAAAGCGTGCGAATGGTCGAATTGCAAAAGGCGCGCCCGAAATTCATGAGCCTGGCTCTACTGGATTATCACCGCAGCAGTCGGTTATTCGCGAATTTATCTGGGGGCGCATTGGCCGAGCGACATCATCGCTACGCTGTTTCTCGCCGTTGGTGAAGCATTGCTGATGCTGGGATTGTTCGAGCTGATTTGGAGGACCGGGGCGCGAAAATGGGCGCCGAATCTTTATGCGCAGCACCCGGGTTTGATTTTAGGGCACGTCTCCAACTTGCCTGGGAAAGATTCGTTCCACGACCGCGTGAAAAACTTGCGCCACGAGAAATGACGACAACCCGCGCGGTTTGGTTTTTCATCATCGCGCTGACGGCGATTCGATTGTCGATGTTGCCAACGACCGATCTCGAATTTGACGAGGCGCATTATTGGATGTGGTCGGAGCGTCTCGCGCCGGCCTATTTCAGCAAAGGGCCGGGCATCGCTTTTGCCATGCGCGCCAGCACCGCGGTTTTCGGCGCAAATGAGTTCGGTGTGCGCTTTTTTAGTCCGGTGCTCGCGGCGGGCACGAGCCTGCTCTTGTTTTACTTTGCGCGGCGATTATTCAGTGCGACCGCCGGATTGTCGGCAGTCATCGCCTTGAATGTCACACCGATCTTCAATATCGGCGCATTCCTGATGACGATCGATGCTTTGTCGATTTTTTTCTGGCTGGCGGCGATGTTCACATTCTGGCTCGCACTGGAAAAGAGTCCGTATTTCACTTGGTATTCGCCGCTGACTGGGTTGTTGATTGGGCTTGGATTTCTGTCCAAATATACGAACGCGTTTGAGCTCGTTTCGGTCCTGGCCGTCCTCGCACTGGCTCCCCGCCTAAGAAGGGAATTTGCGCGGCCCGGTTTATATTTCCTGCTCGCTATGTTCGCTCTTTGCACCGTCCCGCCGATTGTGTGGAACGCGCAGCACGCCTGGATCACGCTGACACATCTGCGATCGCGCGGAGGCGTCGAACAAGGGTTTGCTGTCCATCCATTCGAAGTTCTTTCATTTCTCGGCGCGCATTTTCTTGCCTATTCGCCATTTCTGTTTCTCGCAATCGCGTGGGGGGTGATCGCAAGCTGGCGGCGCGTGAATCAGCAATTCAAGGTGCTGTTCCTGATGTGGTTTGGATTGCCGGTGTTCTCCTTTTACCTCCTCCTGTCGATCAACAAGAGCGCTGCGCCGAATTGGGACGGCCTCTGGTTGGCTTAATCACGAGCGTCATCGTGCTGGATACGGACTTGTTGCGCACCGCAGGCTACCAATTGTGGCGAAGTGATCCGAGCGACCGGATGCGTGGATGGAAAAGTGCGACCCGCGCCGTTGAGAAAATGCGTAATGATTTCGAGGCGCAACTGGGCGAGAAACTGTTTCTCATTGCGGATGCCCGCGATCGTGCGTCGGAAATTTCATTTTATCTGCGCGACAAACGAGCGGAGGGTCCGGGTCATCCCCCCGTTTACATTACCGAATCGCAGGACCTGGTGAATCAGTTCTCGTTTTGGCCGCGCTACGATGAGTTTGTGGAACTAAAGCCGGGCACGCCGCAGCCGGGGGGCGAAGTTTATACCGAGGAGAATGGGATCAGTCCCTTCGTCGGACGCGATGCGCTCTTCATTCGAGCGGGGGAAAAAGAACACGTACCTCACAATATCCGAGCTGCCTTTCAATCGACGGAACCGGTCGGAACCATTGAAGTGCGGCGTTACGGCAAGGTGCTGCGTAAATGGCAGGTGTTTCTTTGCCGAAATTATCGCACGCTCCCGTTATGACGGGGGTGACAAACTCACCGGCAGTTTCTGTGATCGTGCCTCTTTTTAATGAGGAGGAGAACATGTCGATCTTACAATCGGAGCTGCGTGCAGCGCTGGGTGGACTCGATCACGAAATCGTTTTTGTGGACGATGGATCGGTTGATCGAACGGTCGAGCGAATCAAACCTGCACCGAATATTCGAGTGATTCGTTTCGAAAAAAACAGGGGACAAAGCGCCGCTATTTATGCTGGCCTTCAGGCCGCCCGTGGCGCCACCGCAGTTCTCATCGATGGCGATTTGCAAAATGATCCCGTGGACATTCCCAGGCTTGTCGCTGAGATCGCACGCGGCGCTGACCTCGTCTGTGGCTATCGATTGCAACGCAAGGACACGCTGGTGAAGCGGCTGACGAGCCGGATAGCCAACGCCGTTCGAAGCCGTTTCACGAAAGACGGCGTGCGCGACACAGGCTGCACGCTGAAAGCGATGCGGCGTGAGTGCGTGAGCGCACTCGTTCCGTTCAAAGGGATGCACCGCTTCATTCCTGCGCTTGTTAAAGGCGCAGGCTATCGGCTGGTGGAAATGCCCGTAAATCATCGTCCGCGGCGCTTCGGTCACAGCAAGTACGGTCTGGGCAATCGCGCCTTCCGGGCCACCATCGACATGTTCGGCGTGCGTTGGCTGCTTGCGCGACGGTTAAACTATAAAGTGCGTGATAGTGACGGCGCTTCTAGTTGAGAGCGGTGTGGTTGTAGCCGGCCTAAAACGCGCTTGTCAACCTGAACGCCCCCGCTAAGCTTGCGCTCCCGTACTGGGGGGAATCTGCATGTCGCTGGCCAGCTTACTTTCTGCCGAGCAAATCATCCCCGAGATGAGGGCGACCGAGCGTTGGCCGGCCATCGTCGAGTTGATCGATCTGCTTGTTAGCCTGGGCAAAATCAAACGTGCGGATCGCGAGAGCATTCTGGCCTCGCTGAAGCAGCGCGAGGAAACGATGAGCACTGGCATCGGATTTGGGATTGCCATTCCGCACTGCTCTTCCGACCGGCTCGAAGAAGTCGTGGCGGCGTTTGGAAGATCGACAGGCGGAATTGAATTCGATGCGCTCGATAACGCGCCGGTGAAATTCGTCGTGCTTTTCATTGTGCCCAAAAATCAATTTCAGACGCACCTGCGCACGCTCGCGTCGATTGCCAAATTCTTGAACGATCGCAGCGTGCGTGAGAGTCTGGCCGAAGCAAAATCGGCCGACGAAATTTTGTCTATCTTTCGCGATCGTTCACAATAATAAGCAACGTTTGACGCGCTGTAGCTGCCGCTCTCTGAGCGACATGGCGCATGCGTTTTAAGCATCCCGGCGCCGCGCTTCGGGGAGCGAAGCGACTATAAGTGCAAATTGACTTTATCCGTGTTTCATCTGTGGGAATCTCTGGCTAAAAACTGATGGAGACTTTCCAATCACTCCTCGCAAAGAGACTCTCCGATGCGCTGGCAAAGGCCGGCCTGCCGAATGCGGGCGAACTGACGCCGGCGACAGATCGGCGTTTCGGCGACTATCAGACCAATGCCGCTCTCGTGCTCGGGAAACAGCGGAGCGAAAATCCGCAAACTCTGGCCGAAAGAGTTATTGCCCAGTTTGATATTGGCGATCTTTGCGAACCGCCTACAGTCGCGGGCGCTGGCTTCATCAACTTCACGTTGCGTGCCGACGCGATCGCAAAAAAAGCGGGCGAGGTTCTCCGAGACGAACGACTCGGCGTTGCAAGGACAAAATCGACCAGAACGATCGTCATTGATTTCGGATCGCCCAACGTGGCCAAACCGATGCACGTCGGTCACATCCGCAGCACCGTGCTCGGGGACGCGCTGGCGCGCATCGCGCAGTTTCTCGGGCATGAAGTGATCCGTGACAATCACATTGGCGATTGGGGCACTCAGTTTGGGATGGTGATTTACGGCTGGAAAAATCTGCTGGATCGACAATCGCTTCAGCGCGATCCGCTTGCCGAGATCGTTCGCATCTACAGGGAGACAAACGAGAGAGCGACCAGGGATCCGCAGGTTCGGGAGGCCTGTCGGCAGGAGTTGGTGAGACTGCAAGCCGGCGACAGGGAAAACATCGATATCTGGAATGAATGTGTCGCCTTCTCAATGCAGGATTTCGAGCACGTCTACACCTTGCTAGATGTCCATTACGACATCCAGTGCGGCGAAAGTTTTTACAACGATCGCTTACCCGCTGTGGTCGAGCGCTTGCTCAAGTCCGGTATTGGTGAAATCAGCGAAGGCGCGGTCGTTGTTTTTTTTCGCGATCAGCCCGAACTAGCGAATAAACCATGCATCGTTCGGAAGCGGGACGGCGGATACAATTATGCGACGACGGATCTCGCGACAGTTGATTATCGGGTCAATGATTTGAAAGCAGACACCGTTTGGTACGTAGTCGGTGCTCCGCAAAGTTTACACTTCAAACAAATCTTTGAGATCGCGCGGCGCGAAGGTTACAGCGCCGATTTTCGTCACATCACCTTCGGCAGTATTCTCGGCGAAGACCGCAAATTGATGAAAACACGGTCTGGCGAAAATGTGCCGCTGCGTGGTCTTCTCGAGGAAGCCTGCAAGCGCGCCCGCAAAATTATCGAGGAGAAGAATCCAGATTTGAGTGAAGCAGACAAGACGGACATCGCGCACAAGATCGGGATCGGCGCGGTCAAGTACTTCGATCTCTCGCAATACCGGATGACAGATTATATTTTTTCGTGGGAGAAGATGCTCTCCCTGCAAGGAAACACGGCGCCATATCTGCAGAACGCTTATGTGCGAATTCGTTCCATTTTTCGCAAAGCCGACGAATCCGCACCAAAGATCGGCAAGTCCCGCCGCCGCGGCGACACAGACTCCTCCTGTGGCGAATTGATTCTCGATGATCGTGCCGAAATTAATCTCGCAAAGCGTCTTTGTCAGTTCGCGGAAATAGTCCCACAGGTGCTGAACGATTTTCGCCCGAACATTCTGGCAAATTATTTGTTCGAGTTGGCGAACAGCTTTCACACATTTTACGAAGCCTGTCCGGTCTTGAAATCGGAAGAACCCGCGCGCAGCTCGCGTTTGACATTGTGCGATCTCACCGGGCGAGTTTTACAGCGTGGTCTCGATCTTCTCGGGATAAAAGCGCCGGACAAAATGTGACACGCTTCGATTTGAAGCGTGTCATCCTGAGCGGAGCGCAGCGGAGTCGAAAGATCTCGCAGTTTTTTTGGCGCATCGCTCACTGAAGGCGAATAGTAATCCCGCCACAGCGGGAGACTTCGCTCGGAATGACAAAGGAGATGACAAAAGAAAAATATCCGCGCATTCCCAGTTCGACCTATCGATTGCAGTTCAATCGCTGGTTCACGTTCGCTCAGGCACGAGAGATCGTGCCGTATCTGCATGTCCTGGGTGTGACCGATGCTTACGCGTCGCCCTATTTTCAGGCAGGCGCGGAGAGCCTGCACGGCTACGACATTACCGACCATAATAAATTCAACGCCGCGATTGGTTCGCGCGAGGAATACGACTCCTGGATTGCGGAACTGCACGCGCACTCGATGGGCCAGGTGCTCGATTTCGTGCCGAACCACGTGGGGATCGCGGAACCGCTCAACGAGTGGTGGATGGATGTGCTCGAAAACGGGCCCAGCTCGAGGTATGCGCCCTATTTCGATATCGACTGGCATCCGCTGAAATGGGATCTGCGCGACAAGGTTCTGTTGCCTATCCTGAGCGACCAGTATGGGCGCGTCCTCGAGCGCGGTGAGCTTCACGTGCGTTTCAAGGAGGGCACCTTTTATCTGCTCTACGGCGAGCGCAGACTGCCGATCGCGCCGGGCACATATCGATATGTTCTGGAAATCGCGCTGCAAAATCTCGCGGAATACAAGGACGAAGATTTCTACGCGGAATTGCAAAGCATTCTGACCGCGCTCGAATATTTACCGAAGCGTACTGAAACCGATCCGAAGCGCATCGGCGAGCGCATTCGCGAAAAAGAAATCATCAAGCGACGTCTCGAACGGCGTTGCGCCGAAGCGCCGCAAGTTCAACACGCAATTGAAAAAGCACTGGCCCAGATCAACGGAGAACCGGGCGACCCACGCAGCTTTGATGCGCTTGATGAGTTGCTCAACGCGCAGTCTTACCGGCTAGCATTTTGGCGGGTCGCCGCCGAAGAAATTAATTATCGCCGCTTTTTTGATGTGAATGATCTGGCAGCGATTCGGGTTGAATTGCCAAAGGTTTTTGATGCGACTCACTGGTTGTTACTCGAATTGGTGTGCACCCGCGCGGTGACAGGCCTCCGCATAGACCATCCGGACGGACTTTATTTACCGCGCGAGTATTTCGAAAAGCTTCAGCAGCGCTGCGCGAAAGCGCTGGCGATCGCCCTACCCCAGGATGGACGCGCCATTTACATGGTCGCGGAAAAGATTCTCACCGGCGCCGAAACGCTGCGGAAAGACTGGCTGGTGCACGGCACGACTGGCTACGATTTTTCAAATCAGGTGGCGCAGTTGCTTGTCGATTCTTCAGCCGAGACGGCGATCACCAAGACATTTCATCGCTTCATCGGCCACTCCCTGCCTTTTGGGCATCTGCTTTATGCGAAAAAGCTGCAAGTGATGAAATTGTCGCTCGCCAATGATGTCAATGTTCTGGGCAACATGGTTGATCGGCTTTCGGAGCAGAACCGCTGGTATCGCGATTTTACCCTCGAAGCGCTCGCGCGTGCCGTGCGAGAAACGATCGCCTGTTTTCCCGTTTATCGAACTTATCTCGCGCCGGGTCAGCCGGTGAGCGAAGAAGATCGACAAATCGTCGAGCGCGCAGTCACCGCAGCCAAGCGTCGGAATCCCGCGATTGAAGAATCCATTTTCAATTTTCTGCGCGACGTTTTGGTCTTTCGGTTCCCGGAAAACCTCGATGTCGAAGCGCGCACCGAGCACACACATTTCGTGCTCAAGTTTCAACAAACAACGGGACCGATCATGGCCAAGGGGCTGGAGGATACGGTCTTTTACATTTACAACCGGTTGGCCGCGCTAAATGAAGTGGGCGGGGAGCCGCAACAGTTCGGATTGAGTATTGACGAGTTCCACGAACGCAATCGCGATCGACAACGCGATTGGCCGGCAACTTTGCTCGCGACTTCGACGCATGACACGAAACGCAGCGAAGACGTGCGCGCACGGATGGTTGCCATTTCCGAAATGCCGGAGCTTTGGCGGCGTTGGTTACAACGGTGGCGTCTGACGAACCGGCGCTGGAAGCGGACTATTAATGAAGTCGAAGCGCCGGACGCGAATGAGGAATACCTCCTCTACCAGACTTTGCTTGGAACCTGGCCAATCCGGGACTCGGGCGAACCCGAAAGCGCGGCAACACAGGAGTATATTGAGCGGATTCAAGCTTACATGGCCAAGGCTCTCCACGAAGCGAAGATCAATACGAGCTGGATCCAACCGAATGAAGAATGGGACGCGTCGATGCGCGATTTCGTCGCCAAAATCCTCGATCCCTCGCGGCGGAACAAGTTCATTCCGGCTTTCGTTCCGATTGCGCAGGAAGTTGCGCGGCTTGGTGCGATCAATTCGCTCACCCAGACACTGCTCAAACTGACTTTGCCGGGAGTACCCGACATTTATCAAGGCAACGAGATTTGGGATTACAGTCTGGTCGACCCTGACAACCGGCGACCGGTCGATTACAAACGACGACGCGAAATGCTCGACGCATTACCGGGTGCTACGCCAGAGGAGCTGGTGCGGAACTGGCCGGATGGCCGGATCAAAATGTTTCTGACACAGCAAGTCCTGCAATTTCGACGCGAACACGTCGATCTTTTCCGGCGTGGAGAATATTTGCCACTGGCAGCGAGCGGAACATTTGCAGAGTGCTGTGTCAGTTTCGCCCGAGAATTGGCAGGCAAATGGATTGCAGTAATCGCGCCTCGGCTTTCGTCGCGCGTTGGTTTTCCCCCGGTTGGCGAGCGGTGGAAGGATACTGCAATCGAATTTCCCGAGACGCTTTCGTTCGAGCACGCACACGACCTCTTTACGTGCCGCCCGATTCATCACGAAGGCCGACACGTTTCGGTAGCCGACGCAATGTCGATCCTTCCATTTGGGGCGATTACGAATCTTCGGTAGGGCAAAACTCGAGTCGTAGAGCTTCATGATTTTTTCGTCGGCTCCGCAGAGCGTCCGCTCTATCGAAGATTACCGATTGCGCGCATAGCCCTGAAAAAGATCGACAATCCACTGGGAGAAGTTGCTGAGATTTGTCAGCAAATCCGCGCCGAAGGCTGCGAATGTAATTTGCGGAGATGCAAGAATGAGCATCACGCTGAGCAGCAGCAGGTTCATCAAATAGATGACGACGAGCGAGAAGAAGGTGCCTTGGTCGCTCAGGTCGGTCTGATTCTTGGGAATCATCCAACAGGTGAAGGTGAAATGGAATGCCCACGTCGCGCCGATGATCGCGTAAAGCAAACGGCCATATGGCTGCATGTTTAGGGACAGGCTGAGCAGGCCATAAATGGCGATTGCCAGAATGCTGTAGAGCGGGAAAAAATAAGGTGCCAGCGCTATCCAAAAATTGTTTCGGTCCGTTACCACATGGCCACCGTCGCGGCTGACGCGAAACCGGCTGACGCGCCCGCCCATCAGCAAAACCCAGAGCGCATGGGTAAGTTCATGTCCGAAGACGTAGAGGACAATCGGCCGGGGCAAGCCGAGGAACGCGATCAACCAAAGGACCGCGCCCAGCGAAAAGAACCAAAATTCCTCGCCCGCCCAGAGCCGGTGCATCACGGTTGCACGCGCAAAGATAGTGAAAAACGTCTGAGAAAGAATCGCGCAGACCGGCAGCAAGAAAATTGCAAAAACAAACTTCACCCAGCGTGTGGGTACTGTGAATGGATTGGACGCAGGAATGAATCTTGTCGCTCGCGCGACATTTCGGACGACCTTTCTGCCACCGTCCGGTCTACGCTTTTTGTTTGTCGATCTTCGATTTGTCGCAGCCAAAGTCATCCGCAGATTACGCAGATTCACACAGATTATAGCAAGACGGAACCGCGGATTACGCGGACTTTTCGGGCGACGAGGATGACGCTGTTCATGACATCATTTCGCACGCGGAATAAAAGATCGTTTCGGCTGGGCCGCCGCAACCAACAGGCCAGCGGCCTGTGCTCCCCCAGAGTAACAGAATTACGCGCGTCCCATGTAGGCGCCGGTACGGGTGTCGATCTTGATCGTTTCGCCTTCTTTGATGAAAAGCGGGACGTTGATCGTCTTTCCCGTCTCAAGGACGGCGGGCTTTGTCACGTTGCTAGCAGTGTCGCCTCGCAAGCCTTCCGGAGATTCAACAACCTTGAGACTGACGGACGCAGGCAACTCAACCTGGACCGGTTTGCCTTCCGCGTAGAGGACCTGCACAGAAAGATTTTCCACAAGATACTCTTTGGCGTCCCCGATCAGACTTTCCTGCAATGTGATCGTGTCGTACGTCTCCGGGTCCATGAAATGATAGCCGTTGCGATCTTTGTAACTGAATTCGAGCACCTTTCGCTCGATCTCAACCAGTTCCACCTTGTCGGTGGAGCCGAAGCGAACATCGGCGCTCTTGCCGGTGTTGATGTAGCGGATGATTGCCTGGACGAATGCGCGCAAATTGCCGGGGGTGCGATGATGCACCTCCAGCACAATGGCCGGATTGCCGTTGTATTTGATTGCCATTCCTTTGCGAAGATCGTTTGCCGCGGCCATGGGAAAGTTGCGAGTTATTAGTTGAAAGTTTAGGGAGCGCGGACGCTACATGCGCTTATAACAACTTCAAGCGCGTGAGGTCTTGTGAATCGACGATGCCGACCGGAACGTTATTATCATCGACCACGACAAGGTCGTCGATGCGATGGCGTTCAAGCAGATTAAGGATTTCAACTGCGAGTTTGTCTTGGTGCACCGTGACTGGGTTTAACGTCATCAAGTCTGCGACCAGCCGTTCGCCGATCTTTGAATCGGATTGAAAATGCCGCACGAAATCTCCGTGCGTGAAAATTCCGAGTAATCGTCGATCTTCGTCCGCCACGACAGCCGCCCCCGCACGGACGCTGGTCATTGCTTTGAGGACGTCACGTATCGGAGTGTCGGTTGAAACGATCGCCATCGCTACCGGTGGTCGCATGATTTGATGCACACGCATGAGCAGGCTACGGCCGATCACGCCGGCGGGATGAAACTTTGCGAAATCTTCCTTATTAAAACCGCGCGCCTCGAGCAGCACCATCGCCAGCGCGTCGCCCAATGCCAGCATCACCGTTGTGCTCGACGTCGGCGCCAGATTCAGCGGGCATGCTTCCTGTTCGATATTTACATCGAGAAACAGATGCGCATTTTGTGCGAGCGTGGATTTCGGATCGCCGCACATGGCGATGATCCTGACTTGGAACCGGGCAATCGCGGGCAGGATTCGGAGCAATTCCTCCGTCTCGCCACTCGCGCTTAGGGCGAGCACGACATCGCCATCGGCGATCATGCCAAGGTCGCCGTGCAAAGCGTTTGAGGAATCGAGCACGACGGCCGGCGATCCCGTGCTGGTGAGAGTAGCGGCAATTTTTGCGCCGATGTGTCCAGACTTTCCCACGCCGACCACGACCACTTTGCCGCGCGTGTCGACCGCTTCCTTAATTAGTTCAACGGCGCGAGAGAAATTTTCGCCCAGACGCTCTCGGAGTCGGTTGAGCTCAAAAATTTCTATGTCTAGGACACGTGCGGCCTTTTCAAGATAGTCCATCGAAGTATATAATGTGGGCAGGCGTTGTGACGGGCAAGAACTTGCACGCGCTCGCAAGAAAGGAAAAACATGAAAACACTACTGATCGCGATCCTGGCTGCGCTGGTTGCAACTGCTTCGGCACAAACATACACTGCGCCTATTGGGCCACAAAAACCGGTGCGAGCAATGGCCACGCCGCCACCACTCTTACAACGCCCGGAGGTTACGGGAGTGGTTCCGCAAGCAGTTCGCGGCGGGAATCCATTCCAGATGCTTAATCCGGGAGCGCCTGCAAAATATGGCACCTGGGTGGAACACACGTCATTTGATCCAAACATTCCGGGAAAATGGAAGGGCATTAAGCTCTTCGAGATCATCTTTTGATAAATTCGAAATTCGAAATTCGAAATTCGAACTTGGATATCCCGGTTGTCGCCTGCTATTGCGCGACGTTCTTGAAACCGGAGATGTTGCACATCTATCGGCAGATAACTGGTTTGAAACGTTGCCTTCCGGTGGTGATCGCGCAGAAGCGCGCACAAGCTGAGCGCTACCCACTTGAGCCGGTCCACATTGTCGCCAAGCCGGCCACGCATTTCCTGCGGCGCTTCTGGTCCAGACAAGTGCGCGACGTGCCGTGGCAAATTTCGGACGGGGAGCTTCGCGCGTTGCTGGAGGTCTTAAGAAAGGCCGACGCTCAGCTTTTGCACATTTATTTCGGCCAGATCGCGGTGCATCTGTTGCCGCTAATTCGCGCATGGCGAAAGCCATCGGTTGTCTCCTTTCACGGCGCCGATGTGATGGTGGACATGAACAAGCCAGCATACCGAGAGGCCACGAAGCAGATGCTGGACGCGGTGAAGATTGTTCTTGTCCGCTCGGACTCTTTGCGGCGCGCGGTTGTCGATCTTGGCTGCGACAAAAAAAAGATCGACGTTCAGCGGACCGGAATTCCGCTCGACGAATTTCCATTCCGCGAACGCAACTTTCCGACCCGCAGCCGCGGGGGCGAATGGCGATTCGTGCAAGCTTGTCGTCTGATCGACAAGAAAGGTCTGCCGGTCGCGCTCCGCGCTTTCGCCAATTTTTTGAGGCAATATCCAAACTCGACGCTAACGATCGCCGGAGAAGGGCCATTGCTAGGCGAACTTCAAAAGCTGGCGGGCGAAATGAAGATCGACAGACGCGTTTTATTTACCGGCTTTGTTTCGCAGGACCAACTGCGCGACAGTTATTATGCGTCACATATTTTCCTGCATCCGAGCGAAACCGGCGCCGACGGAAACCAGGAAGGGATACCAAATTCAATGTTGGAAGCGATGGCGAGCGGACTCCCGGTGTTCGCAACCCGGCATGGTGGGATTCCCGAAGCGATCGAGCATGGGGTGAGCGGCGTCCTCGTGCCCGAGCGCGATGTTGGTGAATTGACGCACGCGTTGCTCGATGTAGCCGAAGATCCCGCTTTTCTTTCGCGCATTGCGCATGCGGGCGCTGCGGTCGTTCGAGAAAATTTCGACCTGCGGGCACAGGCGCGGCGTTTGGAAGATATTTATCTACAAATGATTGGGTAGCGGTGGTTGACCCCAATCACCTTTGGCTGGTGGGGCGAGCCTTGAAGCTTGCCCTGAGCGAAGTCGAACGGGAGCCGGCGAATCCG
Organism: Verrucomicrobiota bacterium; assembly: GCA_003218785.1. Taxonomy (GTDB): domain Bacteria; phylum Verrucomicrobiota; class Verrucomicrobiia; order Chthoniobacterales; family UBA10450; genus Udaeobacter. The sequence continues at coordinate 5,393 of QHOM01000024.1, read as the reverse complement.
ACAGAGCAATTGAGGTCAACCGCCGCCCTACCTATCGTTTTGCGTTTGCGACTTGGGCAAAAAACTTTGCCAATTGCGAGCGCACGGCTTGAAACGAAAGCCGCTCCAGTGCGTGCTGTTGCGATTCTGCGACAAACGCGGTGCGGGCATCGGCATTTTTCAGCAAGTCGAGTGCCGTGGAAGCGATTTGGTCGATTGTCCGTCCCTTGCCGCAGATTTTTGGGAAAGCGATTCGTTCAATCGCGCCATCCCCACCCACGCAAACGGTCCGGCAGAGAAGCGCGTCGCCCGCCACCTGGCCGGGCACGCGGCTGCGGTCCAGTTGCAAAACAATTTTATGCCGGGCCACTACACGCAGATAATCCGGATACGGTTTTTCCCCCTCAATCACCCGGAATTTTCCTTCTGGAAACTTTAACTCCCAAAGCAATCGTCGCACTTTAATTCCATCCAGATTGACGACTGTGACCGGTTCGCCGGCCGCTACACAAAGCTGCCGCGCGACCAGCAGAGCCGCGAAATGGTTGCGCGATGGGACATCCCATTCGCGTGTGCCAACAAAAATTCCCGCTTGTTCGTCAGGTGGCACAGAAAAATTCCATGGTCGATCTTCGATCGGATAAGGCGTCGGGATGAAAGCGATCGTGGCGGGATCATGTTTACAACCGGCGCGCTGACAAATCTCCGCAGCTTCCGGAGTGGTGGCAATGCATCCATCGGCTTGCGCCAGAATCTTCATGAAGCGCGACAATTTCGCGCGATCGCATAATTGTTGTGCAATCTGATGCAGCCCCGTCTCCTTGAGAGAAACAACGACCATCCGTCCATGGTTTTCTAAATCGTCAAGTGCGCGCTCCGAAGCCCGGAATTCGCCGCGCAAAAGCAGGAGAACCGGTGTTCCCTCTGCGATTGCGCGGCGCGTGTCATAATGAAAAGCTCCGCGCGTACACGCCGCAAAAGCGTGGAAATTGATGGGCGGATGTTCTCCCTGGCCTGGGCCGGGTGTGTCCTGAAAATGTTGCTCCGGGTCACGACCGCCTGGATTAAGAACAGTCAGCCGAAAATCGTCTGCGCCCTGAGACGTCATTGCTTATTGGTTGAGATCGCTCGGAGCCGGCGTTGTCGCTGATTTCAAGAGCGTCTCATTCGCGTTCTCCTGATCAAGCGGTTTAACCGGCATCGCCCGCCGAATTTCGACTGGTTTTTTATCTTGCGGCTCAACCGGGATCGCTTTCCTAATCGGCGGAGCGGATTCCGGCGCTTGATTGATTGGCGTGCCTCCCGACTGGTCAACGCTTGAGGGTCTCGTCGATCCCGCTTGGTTCGCGCCGTCGATCTTTTGGTTGGCGGTCGTTTCTCTTGCCACCTCCGGCGTCGGTTCGGGTTTCAAGGTGATCCACGGCAAGCGCGGCCCGCGGCAAATCGCCGGAAGGAAGGTTGCGCACTAGGCGGGCGCGGGGTTCGCCGTGGACGTTACAAGATTCGGTAGGCGCCTGCGCGGGGGTTGCGATCTCCATATAGGTCGTGCGTCTTTGAACCGTATCGCCGGTTGCCGTTTTCACGGCGTCATAACACTTGTCGGTGGCGAGCAAACCGGACCTCGAACAAATCTCGACCTGCTTCAGATTTGCTGGCTGTTTGATTTCGCGCGGCGGATACTCCCGGGCGGCCGCATTCATAACGTCAACCCAAACCGGCAAAGCGAGTTCACGCCCGAACGCGCCACGATAGATCTTTTGCGGTTTGTCAAAGCCTGTCCAAACTGCGCATGTAAAATTGGAATCGTATCCGGCGAAAAGGGCATCGGTAAAATCGTAGGCCGTGCCAGTTTTGCCACCCGCCGGCATTTTCTTTAAGCCAAATTCTGTGTACGCCGCTTTTCCTGTTCCCGATTGGAGCGCGTCAACAAGACAGGAATGCACCTCATAGGCGGTTTCAGGTTTGATGACTGTTTGCCGTGTGCGGTCGGGCTTCGCGTCCCACACCAGTGTCCCGTCCTTTTCTTCGATGCGCTCCAAAATGTGCGATGCGTTTGCCCGCCAGCCGGCGTTTGGGAATATCGTGTAAGCCAGCGCGAGCTCGACGAGCGTAATCTCGCTGCTACCGAGAAGTGTAGCCGGATATGAACGAAGTGGCGAACGGATCCCCGCCGCAGAGCAAAGCTGCAAGACCGAATCGACGCCCGCGTTCATGCCGATGCGGACAGTTGCGCCATTTTTTGATTTGGTCAGGGCCTGCCTTGCCGTAATTGCACCTTCGTAGCGGTTCTCAGCGCTTTCCGGACCCCATTCGCCGAGGATCCCGGTTGTGCCGCCAACCATGACTGCGCGATTATCGAGCGGCGAATCTTCCACAAGTGATCCCGGAAACATTCCTTTTTCAAAGGCAGCGGCGTAAGCGAACGGCAGCATCGCGGTTCCGGCCGGGCGCCTGGCTTGCAGCGCCCGGTCATACTGATTGTGCTCAAAATCGCGCCCGCCTACGAGGACCAGGATATCGCCCGTCTCATTATCCAGCCCAATTACCGCGCCTTGAAGATACTCAGGCGCGGGTTGGTTGGTCATTGTGCCGTGTGCTTTTGCTTTGCGAAAGGCGGCCGCGTATTCGGCATAAGTCTGATGATTGTAATCGGGATGCTTTTCAATTCGGTCGAGATTCGCGCGGAGAGAATCCTCGGCAGCTTTCTGAAGATCGACATCGATTGTTGTGTGAATCCGAAAGCCCTCATTCATCGCGCGGTCCCATCCAACTGCGGCGATTACTTGCTGGCGGATGTAATCGACTGCATAAGTTTGTCCCTGAGCGTTTTGCCGGCTCCCAATGACGATTTCTTCCGCTCGCGCCTTGGCGCATCGTTCGCGGCTGATAAAGTCGAGATCGCGCATCCGGTCGAGCGCGTAATTGCGCGCTTCGCGTGACGCGGCGCGGTCAGCCCAGGGCGATAGTTTATTCGGACTCTTGATCAGGCCGGCGAGAGTCGTGCATTCTGCCAGTGACATTTCGCGCGCAGATTTGCCGAAGTAGCCCCGCGCCGCTGCTTCCGCGCCGTAGAGGCCGCCGCCGAAATAAATCCGGTTGAGATAGAGCTCCATGATTTTTTGCTTGTCGAACTGCTCTTCGATTCGGCGCGCCAGAAAAACTTCTAGCAGCTTGCGACGATAAGTTCTCTCCTTGAGTGAAAAACTGTTACGCGCGAGTTGCTGGGTAATTGTGCTCGCGCCCTGGCGGACCTGACCGGCCGTCAAGTTTTTCAACGCCGCGCGAATGATCCCCAGCAAATCGTAGCCGTGATGCTGATAAAATTTTGCGTCCTCGACCGCGACCACCGCGTTGATCAGATCGCGGGGCAACTGATCATAAGGCACCGTCTCGCGGTTCTCGACGTAGATCTGTCCGAATATCTTGCCTTTTCGATCGAGAATCACGCTCGCTGATTCCATTTGTTCGAGCTTGTCCAGATCAAAGGTTCTGGCCTGCGCTTTGAGATCGGCGACGAGACTGAAAATGTAAGCTGCCAAGCCGCCGGCGAAGACCGCAAGGACCCCGGTGGAAATGTAGAACCACGGCCTCGAATACCAGGGCGGACGAAAGCGATAGCCCGGCGGGGGTATGAGATGGGTTACTGACATTCTAGAATCGTCGGGATGAAAACTGATCCGGGTCGTGCAACTTAGGTGAAACGGTTCCCGGTTCAACGATTTACGAGGTGACCACTGGAAACTCTGCTTTGATCGACATTATCCGCGCGGAAATTCAAAAGCGCGGCCCGCGATCCTTTGCCTGGTTCATGGAACAGGCGTTGTATCATCCCGAGCACGGATATTATTCCTCCGGCCGGTGCGCGATTGGGCGACGTGGGGATTACTTCACAAACGTGAGCGTCGGCCCGGTTTTCGGGCAACTGCTCGCTGCGCAATTCGCGGAAATATGGGAGCGGCTCGGCAAGACCAACAACTTCGTCATTGTCGAGCAAGGCACGCATCACGGTGACTTTGTGCGCGACGTTCTTGAGTCAGTGCGCAAACGCTGGCCGGATTTTTTCGCGGCTTTGCGGTACCGAATCATCGAGCCGTTTCCGGTCTTGAAAGATCGACAATCGCTGACGCTCGCGGAATTTGGGGACAAAATCGAGTGGCGCGCTTCAATTGATGCGCTCGAGCCGTTCACTGGAGTTCATTTTTCCAATGAACTGCTGGATTCCATGCCGGTGCATCTGATTGTGTCGGGCGAAAGCAAGCCCAAATCGACCGCTTGGCGGGAAAAATTTGTCACGCTGAATGGCGCCGTATTTGCATTTGTTGATCAACCGATAGGCGATCGAAAACTGCGGAAACGTTTTAAAAAGCTGTCTGCGCGGCCCGCGGGTTTTCAGACCGAAATCAATCTTGCTGCGATTGATTGGATCGAAAATATTTCATGCAAACTCGGTCGTGGTTACGTGCTCGCGATCGATTACGGTCATCCGTGTGAGAAGTTTTACGCGCCGCAGCAGTCCGCCGGAACGCTGCAAGTTCGCGCCCAACATCGCCTTCTCCCGTCTCCCTTCGATGAAGTTGGGTGTGCCGATATCACCGCGCATGTCGAATGGACAAGTATTGCTGAGCGTGCCGAGGCATGCGGTTTGCGGGTCGCAGGGTTCACTGATCAACATCACTTCATCACTGGAATCCTGTCGGAATTGCCTCGTGATGAACTGCAGCAAAATGTCGATGGAAAAGCGAAACGCGCGCTCCAAACACTGCTGCATCCAGAAATGCTTGGTCGCAGTTTTCAAGTGCTCGCGCTGGAAAAGGATGCACCTGCGGCTGTCGGAGTTAGCGCGCCGTTAGCGGGTTTCAAATTCGCGCGTGAACCGCGTTCCGCGCTGGGGCTGTGCCAAGCGCGACTGTAGAAGTAGCCGTGCTTGCCGTGCCGAAACCTGGCGAAGGCAGGTCCGCCCTGGTTCTTTATTTTGCGCACTGAATTCCGCGCTGGGTGGTCAGATAAACCGCAAAACTGCCAAGCCAATGTCCGCCTTCATAATGCTCCCCGGTCACCGCTGCCAGTCCCGCGCGACGATGGGCGTCAGCCGTGGCAGAGAGCGCTGCGCGGCGTGGATCATCCGCAGGAAGCGCGGAGCTGATTCCCTCTAACATCCACGCGCGACTCAAATTCAATCCGTCAAGGTGCGCGAGTTTTGGATCGCTCGGATCGGGCGAGACCGTGACCGACAGCCAATCGGCATTTGGCGTGGTCGGGATTTGCGGCATGAATTCTTTTAACCAGCTCGCGAATTCCGCGGGGAAAAGCACGCGGCGCATCACGTCAGCTTCAGCGAGACATGGCGAGAGGAAATCTTCGCCGGAAGGTTCGTAAGAGAGCGGACAATCCTTATCGGCAAGAAAGAATTTTTT
>QHOM01000235.1 GCA_003218785.1 Verrucomicrobiota bacterium | reverse complement strand
CATCTGTCTGCTTCTAGCCGGGCCTCTGCGTGAACGATCACGACTTAAAGGAGATGTTGAGGCAAGCAGAAAAAATGCAGAAGGAGGCCGGCGAACTTCAGAAACAGAACCCGACCCGCTGATGTGAAATGCGATTTCGCGAACCGAACGTCATCCGCGTCGCGCCGACACCGCTCTATAATGCCTTCCACGAAGTCTGGCGCTTCGCCAATGTTCTGGCCCAGCATCGATAACGGTGTGGTCAACCACCGGCATCCCGGATGAGAAATTCCGCTAGTAAGGTTTAAGGCTTATCGACTCAGCCGGCTTGAAAAGCCAGAAGGATCGCCCGGCGTAGTAGCGGCGGAGTTTTTCGTTCTCCGTCGGGCCTAGATCCAGCACCCAGATGACCGGAGCGGCATCGATGTTCGCCGGGTTGTAAATCCACTCTTCATGTGGACTAGGCAGGCCGGTATAACGAACAAAGATTACGTGCCGGCCAGGCTCTTTCTCGAGCAACTCCCGCTCGATGCTTTCCTTTTGCGAGTTCCTCGACTGCAGCTGATCCGCTGTTCGATGCATCGCAATCGCCTCTGCCTCTGAGGCAATCATCACTAGCAAGACCGCAACCGGCATAGCGCTCACCAGGAAACGGCCCACCTCGCGACCACCGCACCTCCATTGCCTGAGGTAACGCATCGACTGCGCTGCGAGTATCAACAGCACCGCTAGAAACGGCGCTCCATAGTGCGGATACCACCATACCTCAATTAGGGACGCCATCCCGATCACCGCCACCACGACAACCCCAAATCGCGTTCTCCTGGAACGCCACAGAAAAGGTGCGAACACGGCCAACGGCAACAACCAGATGAGATTGCCGTAGTAGTAACGCAGCAGAGTGAGCCAGTCCAACGGGCGGTCCACCAAGAGCCGCCAACTCCGTGCGCGCTGATATGTTTCACGATTCCGCGACTCAAGATCGAAATGTCGAAGGGTTCGCGGACTCGTGGAGATCGGCATGATCGAAAAAGGCGGCACTACCTCGTATTGGTCGTAATACTCCCGGTAGGGCAGACGCAACGGATGACCGGTGACGCGGTAATTGTCATAAGCGAGCCAGGAAACGCCCAGAACGCCGGTGACCACGATCGGCAGCCAGACGCGCACCGTGCGGTTTCCGATACTCAGCGCAATAAGTGTCGGAACAACAAGGAGCAATCCCTCAAACGGTCGCGCCAAAACAACGATCACTACCCCAATTCCAAAAAGCCATGCATAGCGCGATTGCTTTGTCCGCGCGATGCGGATCCACGCGCCAGTAACCAGAGCGCCGCCGATTGCCGTCACTGCCCCTCCCCAGTAGCTGTTCATCCAGTAACTGAAAAGACAAAGATCCACACCAATGAATGCTCCAAGAAGCGCCCAGCCGGCTGGCAACCAACCCTGCAGCGCCCAACAAAGCGCCGCAGCCAGCAGACCCGCGCTCAGCCAGACGCCAAACCAAGGATGCCCGAAGAGGACCTGTCCCAGGGCCATAGCAAGTGCCTGCGCTGGTGGAAACCGAGAGGCGCAAGTGGGCTGTTGAAGGATGTAGGTGCTTTCGAAGAACTGCCAAAGGGGATGCGCTGGATTCGTTAGGCGGCCGTGCGCGAAGGTGTCAGCCTGCAGAAGGTAACTAAACTCATCGTAGATGGATGGCTTGGGGATCGGCCAGAGTGGCAGAAGCGCTGTCCGGACCACCAGAACCAACGCGCCCAGTCCGACCCAACTCACTGTCTTGTGGCGAGCCAGATTGGAAAGGGCACGCAGAAATCTTTGCCACAAATGGTGCCAGCCGGGCGGCACGGCTTTCGCGATGACACCGAAAATTCCGATCAGGACAGCGCAATAGATGAGCTGATGGTTATGCATGTCACGAAAAACGCGCTGTTTATCATCAACAACGCTCTTGCACTAGCAGCATTGGCGCGGATTGAATCGCCTCGTGTTGCGATTGGAAAGTGATTTTGTCACTGATTGCAGTAACTCGATTATGCTAGAATACGTCAATGTCCCTTAAACGCCAGACTGAGGCTATCGAGGTCTCAGTAGTCATTCCCTGCCTCAACGAGGAGGATACGTTGGCACGTTGCATTGAGAAAGCTCGGCAAGCTTGCCGCGAACATTCCATCGCTGGTGAAATTGTGGTGGCGGACAATGGCAGCACCGATTTGTCTCGGGCTATCGCTGAGCGCCATGGCGCGCGCGTCGTAATGATCAAGGAACCAGGCTACGGCAGCGCATTGATGGGAGGAATTGCTGCTGCGAGCGGCCAATTCGTCCTCATAGGGGATGCTGATGACAGTTACGATTTCCTTGAGCTCCCGAAGATCGTTGAAAAATTGCGAGAAGGATTTGATTTGGTCCAAGGGTGCAGGCTTCCAGCTGGTGGTGGTTCCATTCGACCGGGTGCGATGCCATTTTTACATCGCTGGATTGGCAATCCATTTTTTTCTTTGCTCGTTCGGAAATGGTTCGGCGCCCCGATTAACGACGTTTACTGCGGCCTGCGCGGGTTTACCAAAGCGATGTACGAACGGCTTGACCAGCGTTGCACCGGAATGGAGTTCGCCACCGAGATGATTATCAAGGCCAGCCTGCGCGGCGAAAAAATCGCCGAGGTCCCGATCACTCTATACCCCGACAAGCGTACCTCGCACGCCCCGCACTTGAAAACATTTCGAGATGGCTGGCGGACGTTCCGTTATTTTTTAATGTGTAGTCCGCGTTGGCTTTTTCTGGTCCCCGGTGGCGTCTTCATTGCCTTCGGCCTGCTTGGTTATCTCGTGGCCATGCCGGGTCTGCGCATCGGACATAGCACGTTCGACGCTCACACGCTGTTGTTCGCCAGTCTCTCCATCTTGTGCGGGTACCAGTGCATTCTCTTTGCCATCTTCGCCAAAACGTTCGCGACTACCGAGGGATTCCTTCCACCAGACCGGCACTTGGAACGCTTTTTCGAAGTAGTGAATTTGGAAAAAGGACTGGTCGTCGCGGCGTTGGCGGTGCTGGCTGGTGGCAGCTTGTTGCTGGTCGCAGTCTGGCAATGGTGGCTGACTGGCTTTGGCCACTTGGACTATGCCCGCACGATGCGATTCGTTGTGCCGGGAGCAACGCTTGTCGCATTGGGGTTTCAAACGGTCTTCTCCAGCTTTTTCGTCAGCCTCCTTGGGATGCGCCGAAAATGAGTCTTATCGCTTAATTTTTCCAGGGCTGGGATCAGATGATTCTTTAACTCTTCGG
>QHOM01000023.1 GCA_003218785.1 Verrucomicrobiota bacterium | reverse complement strand
AGCACGAGACCGTCGGGTTCGACTCGGCTAATCTTGACGTTTTTGTATTCTTTTCCGTCAATTGTTTTGAAATCATCAGCGAGGGCGACTGAAGGTAGACAAACGATCAGGATGAAAAACTTCGAAAATGGGGGAATCACGGCGAGTCTTTTAGCGGTTAGATCAGACAAAGGCAAGACTCGAATGTCCGCGCCTTTGCTTCACTGAAAGCGGCCAACCCGCGACCGGAAAGCAATCTAAAACCGCGAGTTGACTGCTGCACGGCGAGTGGTCCCGGCCGGCACTTTCTTGTGCGTGCCGATGAAATCCACATGGGAAACATGAGCGAATTGGCCCCGATTAAACTGATTAACCTCGGGTACTACGAGTGTGTCGCAGAGTCGGGCTGCCCCAGAGTCGGCTGCCCCAGTACGCAGAACGATTGCCCGCCGCACGACGGCGGGAGACATTCCCTCAGAGAATCTAAACAAATTCCGTCACCAGAGTAAAGCAAAGGACAACGTTGTCCCTTTGCGTTCCGATCAAGTCGTTGGGGGGGCGTCTTCCACCCACGTCGTATCGTGGGTAGCAGCGCCGCCGAAATCGCACTTGGGGAAAATGTCACCTTGGTTAAACGTTTTATGGTTGCCCGTATGTTGGTGGCAGTGATAACTGCCGCTGGACACACATTTATCGCCTGTTTTTCCTTGCATCTTGGTTCACCTCGTTTCCTGCGCAGTTCGCGTACCTGATGCTATCTTGTGGTGTTTTCGGGGCACGAGTCAAACAAAATCCGCAGCAAAAGCGTGAACAGATGATTCCGACGTTTTCGCGCTTCCTTCACGGCCAAGAATTCCTTAAACGTGAAGGTCCATAAATCCGGCCACTGTTTTCCAAGCGTTTGCGACGCAAAAAGGAAGGCGGCTTTGCTTTTTGTCATAGGTGCTGTGGAGTTGTTTCCAATAAAACAAGGTTACGAGGGCGGAGGCGCGCCTGCCGGTGCGCCAACCGCCTCCCGTGCATCTTCAATGCCTTCGATGCCTCATTCGCTCAAGCTGGCATAAGTTTGCCCGCGTTCCCTCTTGAACCGGTCTATAAAAGACGTACCGCTCCCCTCGACTATATGTAAACGTCGTCCGGGCCCGTTCAACAGTAGTGATTTGTTCCGGGAACCGCTCGGTGATGATCACTCGGTCGATATGCCCGTGCCAGGCGCACTCGACCAAATGCGTCGCTCGGATGTAACGAATCGCGTTGCCGGACTTCTTATCGACATATCCGGCCTTTTCCGCATGGGATCCCCGATATTCCCCGACGATCAGCAGCACACCCTGCAGCACCTCCTTTAAAAGCTCATTCTCCGTCATGGTCGCCTTTCGACGTTCACGGCCGATGCGCGGGCCGTATCGAGCAACGCGCGCTGCATATCACCGCCTAGCCGCCGCAACAGACGCATGAATTCGATCAGACCCGCGTCTGACCAAATTTTTTGTGCGTCAATTTGTGAGTCTGCTACTGTAAGCGCTTTATGTTGAAGAGAGGTCGTACAGGTTCGGACCCTGCATCGCGCACATTTTGTTTGTGCCGCGAGTGGAATAGCTTCCAAAAATAATCCTATGGGTCTAGTTCAGGAGGTTCTCGACATCGTCAAAAGGCGTAACCCAAATGAGCCTGAGTTTCTTCAGGCGGTTACCGAAGTTCTCGAGTCCATCGAACCGGCTGTCCGGCGGCACAAGAAGTATCGCGACGGCAAAATCCTCGAACGCATCGTCGAACCGGAGCGCGTGATTCAGTTCCGCGTCCCGTGGATTGATGATAAAGGCCAGATTCAAGTCAACCGCGGTTTCCGCATCCAAATGAATAGCGCTCTCGGACCTTACAAGGGCGGTCTGCGCTTCCACCCGACCGTTAACGCCAGCATCCTCAAGTTCCTCGCCTTTGAGCAGGTTTTCAAAAACTCGCTCACCATCATGCGCTTCTGCCAATCGTTTATGACCGAACTGTTCCATCATGTTGGGCCCGACACCGATGTGCCCGCCGGGGACATCGGCGTCGGTGGCCGCGAAATTGGTTACTTATTTGGGCAATACAAGCGGCTTGCCAATGAATTCACCGGCGTGTTAACCGGAAAAGCGCTCAGTTGGGGCGGATCGCTCATTCGTGCCCAGGCCACCGGTTATGGCGCCGTCTATTTCGCCGAGGAGATGCTCAAGACCCGCAGCGAAGGTCTTGAAGGCCGAGTTTGCACCGTCTCCGGTTCTGGCAACGCTGCGCAGTATACGGTTTCGAAATTGCATCAGGTCGGTGCCAAAGTTTTGACCATGTCCGATTCAGGCGGGTTCATTTACGACAAAGAAGGCATCACGGAGGAAAAGCTGAGTTGGATCATGGATCTGAAAAACGTGCGCCGACGCCGTATCAAAGAATATGCCGATCAATTCGATGCCACTTATGTGAGTGGTCAGCGGCCATGGAGTATTCCGTGTGAATGTGCTTTCCCGTGCGCGACGCAAAACGAAATCAGCCCTGAAGATGCAAAAATGCTCCTCGACAATGGCTGCTTTCTTGTCTCAGAAGCGGCCAATATGCCGACCGCACCGGCAGGAGTTGATCTCTTCCTCGCTAAAGGAATTCTTTACGGCCCGGGCAAAGCTGCCAATGCCGGTGGCGTAGCGGTTTCCGGATTGGAGATGGCGCAAAATTCGATGCGTTTGCCGTGGCCGCGCGCTGAAGTCGATCAACGGCTCCGCCAAATCATGGCTACCATTCACAAGAATGCGTCGGACACGGCTGCGGAATATGAGGAACCAGGTAATCTTGTAGTCGGCGCGAACATCGCCGGCTTTGTGAAAGTTGCGGACGCGATGCTCGACCAAGGCGTCGTGTAACGCTTGATCTGGGTGTGTTAAATTGCGGGTTCGCAATTTCGTTTTCGAATGGCAACTCAGTTCCACTTTTTGATTTTATTGTAGCGCCTGTTGAATGAAATTGATCGTGAGAGCGATGCGCGGCTCGTGTGAAAGTTTTTCGGAGGCCGCCCCGTGGGCTAAATGCAGGCACGTGAAAACTCTGCCGAATCCGAAATATCATTATATGAAAACGAACATTATTGATGCCGCGGAGGCGAAAACAAGTTCCACCGGGAATGGAACAAAAAGGAGATTGAAATGGTTGGCGTTCCTTTTGCTTCTGATTTCTGTCGCGTTCATCGCAGGTGGATGCGATGGATATTACGCTGGTTATCCTGGGTACGGACCTTACTACGGAGGTTACGGGCCAGGCTACGGCCCAGGATATGCCGCTTACCCGGGCTCCGTCACAGTTGAGGTTGGCGATCGGCCGTATTACACTCGCGGTGCTGGTTATTACGTGGGCCGCGCCTATTACGTCTGGAGGCCTGGACATTGGGCAAGGCGCAACGGCCAACGAGTCTGGATTCACGGTCATTACGTCGCGAGATGATAATCAGAAGAACCCTCATCGCGCCGTGAACGCGCCTTAATTAGCCTCACTACTCGTTCGCTAAGCGATTGGCCGAACCAGCCCCCAACGCGCAAAGCGGAAATGCAAGGCGGTGCCCAGACAGCCCAATCCGTAGCGCACGCTTCGGCGAAAATTGATCGATGAAGCCTCGGGCAAGTACCGCGCTGGGCATGTTACTTCGCCGATTGGACAGCCAAGTGCGATGACCTGCGCAAGAATCTGATTGTCGAAAACAAAGTCATCGGAATTCGCTTCCAGCGGGAGTCGTTGCAGCAGCTGGCGCGAAAAGGCGCGATATCCAGTATGATACTCTGAGAGCTTCGCACCGAGGAGAATGTTTTCCACGAAAGTGAGCAACCGGTTTGAGATGTATTTCCACAAGGGCATGCCGCCTCGCAGCGCTCCGCCGCCCAGAATGCGCGAAGCAAGCACGCACGGATAAAGCCCGCTCGCTACGAGTGTCGCCATCGCGGGGATCAGCTGCGGCGTGTATTGATAGTCAGGATGAATCATGATGATGATGTTTCCTCCCGCGGCCAGCGCGAGACGGTAACAAGTCTTTTGATTTGCCCCGTAGCCACGATTTACCGGATGGACCTCCACTTGGACGCGATCAAGAGTGCGCGCGACGGCCACAGTTTCATCCTGGCTGGCGTCGTCCACCACAATCACAAGATCGACAATGCCGTGCGCCATTACTTCATCGTAAGTCTGACGCAAAGTACGCGCCGCATTATAGGCGGGCATCACCACGACAATTTTCTGGCCGTTTAGCATCGCCGTAGTCGAATATGCATTCGAGCGCCCGCTTGCAACCTCGATGATCATTTTTTACGATGCACGTTGCCTGGAATACTCAAGCCCGGGACATCCGGAACGGCCGACACGCATTGCACGGACCGCGCCTTTGTTAAAAGATCGACATCCTAATTGGGAATGGCGGGAACCGGTCGGCGCGAGTGAATCGGCGTTGCTTCGGGCCCATTCGCGCGATCATCTCGCCCGTGCAAAAGCGGCCACTCAGGATTTTGATGCGGACACGTCAGCGTATGCAAATATTTACGAACACGCTTCGCGGTCCGCTGGCGCGGCAATCGATGCAGCACAGGCGGCGTTGCGCGGTAAGAGCGCTTTCAGTTTAATGCGTCCACCGGGACATCACGCCACGCGCGACCGCGCCATGGGATTCTGTTATTTTAACAACGTTGCCATCGCTGCGCTCGATGCATTGGCGAATCGCGCTGAACGTGTCGCAATCTGGGATTTTGACGCGCATCATGGCAACGGCACGGAGGCGATCGTCGCGCACAACTCACAGATTGCGTTTGCATCTATCCACCAATTCCCCGCGTATCCGGGGACAGGCGCACAATCTTTTGGGAACGTCGAAAATTATCCGGTAGCCCCATACACCCCGCGCGCCCGGCATGTCGATGTTGCCGAACGCGCTCTGCAAAAGCTCTCAAAGTTCAAGCCCGATCTGGTTCTCGTTTCCGCCGGCTTCGATGCGTACTCCGGCGATCCACTGGTCCAGATGACGCTCGAGCAGGAGGATTTCGCGAAGTTTGGGGAATGGCTGCGCAAAATCGACATTCCCGCGGCGGCAATTCTAGAAGGAGGTTACAGCTACGAACTGCCGGAGCTCATTGACGCTTTTTTAACTGGCTGGACGTCGAAATGAGGCACTTGGAGAATCGCTCTGCTCAGGGTTTTGCATGCGCCTCCCTTGTCATGTCGATCATCGCTTTCAGTTGCGCGGCTGCATTTGCGATTTCGAAATACTTACGTTGGGCAGCCCTACTCTGCGCAGCAAGCACCCCGCAACGATGGACATTTTTGAAATCGCCATAGGGAAACTTGTATCTTCTTTTTGTGTTCTCAGCGTACCGATTGTCGATCCCGAGATGCCATTTTGCGTATTCACCAAACCCATGTAGACGGATGAATTCATTCTCTGCTTCTGCCGAAGGTTGATCTTTGCTCCAGGCACCCCTGCCGTCTGCAATGACATGTCCTTGCTTGACGAATTCTTTAGCGTAATCAAACGCAGCGACGTTTAACTTTACTGCATCAGTTTTTTCCTGGTCGCTGCCAAGCGTCACCGCAGTCGCGCACAGGAAGACGGACGCTGCAGCGAGAAACGCGGTCATCATTTCTCGTTTTTTCATTCTTCGGCTTGCCAAGCGTTTGTATCAGAGAGATCTGCCTTGTTCAATTTAATGCCCTGACATCTTCACGTGGTAAGTGACGCAGATTAGCAGGAAAGAATAATTTGCGTTCACCTGTGGCCAATTCTTCGCAGTTGGTGAATAATTTCCGGCGCAGGGCGGGCCGTAGCACAGCTTGGTAGTGCGCTTGAATGGGGTTCAAGAGGTCGCGGGTTCAAATCCCGCCGGCCCGAGTTTGTTGAAACAAATTTAGGACGACGTCGCGACGAACTCGGTAACTTATATTTGTAGTACGGTCGCCAGGGCGACAGGCCGCGGGTTCAGATCCCGCCGGGCCGATTTCTAAAATTTTCTTCAGAACCGCCTTCGGATTCGAATTTCGGTTTAATTCAGTGGCTTTTGGTTATAGGATCAATTGCCAATTGCGTTCTAATCTGGAATCAAATAATCTTTGGGCATGAAAAGACAGAACTACCTTGGCTGTGGCTTGCTCATTGTTGCGCTTGCCTTCTTCACATTCTCAGGATGCCAAACGAGCTCGACGGCTTCTATGGCTGCACCGAGCAAAAATGCTGGTCGCTTGACCATCGAGAGAGCTGCCAACTTTGGAAGCGATCTATCACTCAATGTATCGATAGATGGTGCGCAAGTAGCTTCACTTGTAGAGGGTCGATCCTATAATGGCACCTTGTCGCCAGGGCAGCATGTCATATCCCTTACCGTGACGCCGACTCGTGGTAGACCGCCAACGACAAAGCGTCTCACGGTACAAGCGGGGCAGACCTACAGCTTCACTGCGATGTGGAGGGGTGGGCGCTTAGTCCTGATGTGATCTGGTGGCCTGAGCGATAGCCACCGGCCCAGCCAGAAGGTCCCAGGTTACTGTAAGAATAATCATAGCGGTCGCGAGCCCTTGCTGGCGCCGTCGAGCATGGTCGACGCCGCAACAGGCGCTCCATGTAGCGTTGCGATTGACAGGCCTCCGCATTACCGTCGGCGCCTATGTTAAGCGCCGGAATCGTGGGATTGCCGAACGTCGGAAAGTCCACGCTTTTTAACGCGCTGACGCGCACGCATAAAGCGCCGGCGGAAAATTATCCTTTCTGCACAATCGATCCGAATGTCGGCGTCGTGACGGTGCCCGATCAACGCCTGGCGAGACTCGCCGAAATATCGCACTCGCAAAAAATCGTTCCGACTGCGATTGAGTTCGTCGATATTGCTGGACTCGTGAAGGGCGCGAGCACGGGGGAAGGTCTCGGCAATCAATTCCTCAGTCATATCCGCGAAGTAGATGCCATCGTGCAGGTCGTGCGCTGTTTCGAGAGCAGTGATGTTCACCACGTCAGCGCGACGATTGATCCAATTTGCGACATCGAAGTCATCAATACAGAGCTTGTGCTCGCCGACATAGCTTCGCTCCAGAAACGGCGTGATCGATTGCAGAAAGAAGTGCGCGCCGGTGATAAGGCAGCAAAAATTGAAAGTGGGATTATCGAAAAGCTATTTCCCCATCTCGACGCCGGAAAGCCAGCGATTACCACCAAATTAACTCCGGAAGAAAAAGTAGTCGCGCGCGAATTTTTTCTGCTTACGTCAAAGCCAACAATTTTCGCGTGCAACGTTGCGGAATCAGATCTCGCTATTATAGGCGCGGGCGTTGAGCGCGGCCACAACGAGTCTCTTCAATCCATCGAGGCCGGGGTCACCGACCCCGGTTACGATGCCGCCAAACACGTCGAAGCAGTTCGAGATTATGCTCGACATCATTTTGGAACGGAGGCTGTCGTGATCAGCGCGCAGATCGAAAGCGAACTTGTTGATCTTGGCGAAAATGAAGCGATGGAATATCTGCGCGGGTTGGGCATTGAAGGTAGCGGCGTCAATGCGCTAATTCACGCCGTTTATCATTTGCTTGGCCTGCGCACTTTTCTTACTACGGGCGAAAAAGAATCGCGCGCCTGGACTATCCACGCCGGTGACAAGGCCCTTACCGCCGCGGGCGTTATCCATTCCGATTTTGAGCGCGGTTTCATCGCGGCAGAAACAATTCAGACGGCGACGTGATTTTCTTCCGTTTTAATGTCTGAGCCAATCGTGCCTGGGCCCGTCACCCTGCTGGCGCTGATCTCGACTGCGATTGAGAGCAAGAGTCATTATCGCCGGCTCGACAGAGTCTGGCTCCATCAGCTCAGGCTGCGTCGTACAAGATGCGGCCGCAGTTTTCGCAGCTGACGATTTCTCTTCCCGCTTTTACACGATGCGCCGTTTGGGCGGTCACTTTCATATGACAGCCAGTGCAAACTTCATGTTCAAGCGCGACAACCACCGCATCGCCTTTGCTTTTAAAAAGACGTTCGAAACGAGCGAGCAAATCCTCATCGATTTTGCCGGCCAACTCCGCGCGCTCCCTGGTCAATTCTTCCAACCGCGACTCCAGAGCTTTTGATTTTTCATCGAGGTCAGCCGTTTGTCGACCGATTGATTCTTTAACCGCGACGGCTTTCTTTTCCTCTTCGGTAAGATCTATCTTGATCTTGTCGGCTTGTACCATCAGTTCGAGCTCGTCGTCCTCGATTTTGCTGATTTCATTCTCGTACCGCTCGATCTCGTGCCCGATTGCCTGAAATTCATCGTTCTTGCGCGTCTGATATTGCTGAGTCTTGAGACGCGAGATAGTCTCGGCGCGAGTCCCCACATCAAGCTCAAGTTTCTTACGGTCCATTTCGACCCGTCGCGATTTTTGCTTAAGCGCTTCGACTCCTGCCATGCTTGCCGCCAATTGCGCTGCAAGACTCTTGCGCTGTAGCGGCACGGTTTCTATCTCGATGTGAATCTGCCTGATCTTTTGCTCTCGATCCTGAAGAACGAGGAGCTGTTCCAATTCGGGATACACGCGCGCTGAAGGTAGTAATTCAGCGGAGCGCCGTCAATCGCGCGCGATTTTGAATATTCTCTAAGGCGCAGCTCCTCGCTCCATTTCTTCGAATGTTTTCAGGACCGATAACCGTAGGCTTCAGCGGGCTTCAGTGTTTGCCCTCGCCAACCGCCAGATCCAGCTATACAGGACGGCCACGATGACCGCGAAGGCGAGGCCGCCGACGATCTTCGCGGCACCTTCAAAGCCAGGACCGACCAGCGCCAGCGGTGCGGATACGCCGGAGAACACGACAATCGCGGCGATCACGACGCCGATCACGCTCTCGCCAACGATCAGCCCGGACGCGAGTAGCACGCCGAGCTGCTTCGTAGCTGCCGGCTTGGCGCTGTGATCGGCGCGCTTATCGAAGAACCAACCGACCACGGCCCCGACCACGATCATCAGCGTGCTCTGGGTGGGCAGATAGATGCCCAGACCCACCGCCAGCGGCGGAATCCGCAGGTGCCGGGTGGTGCGCGCGAGGATCTCGTCCAGCATGATGATACAGAGGCCGATAAACCCGCCAGTTCGGATCAGACTCCAATCGATGTCACCGGTGATCACACCTTGCGCCAGCGAAGAGATCAGGCCCGCCTGAGGTGCCGGCAGTGGCGAGGGACGAAGTTCGGCACCCGGCGCTCCAACAAAACCGTAGGCATGATTCACCAGATCGAGCACGGGCGGAATCACGATCGCGCCCGCGATTACGCCGATCACCAGCGCCACCTGCTGCTTCCACGGCGTGGCGTCGACTAACTGGCCGGTCTTGAGATCCTGCAGGTTATTGTTCGCAATCGCGGCAACGTTGAAGATCACTGCGGTGGTGAAAAGCGCGAAGGCCATCAGTGACTTGCCCGCCTCCGGTGATACGTACGGTTTCACGCCGAACACGAGTAGCAAGGCAGCGCCGATCACAACCAGAATGCCAATGCCCGACAACGGGCTGTTGGACGAACCGATCAAGCCCGCCATGTAACCGCAGACTGCCGACACGAAGAAGCTCATCAACACGACGTACGCCACACCGCCGATGGCGAGCGTCGCCAGATGCGTGCCGAGGCCGCTGCTGTTGGCGAAATAGCCGAGCAGCCAGGCGATCGGTAGCATACAGACCAATGTGACGAGCCCGACAATGCCGATCGGAATGTCGCGTTCGGTAATTGGCAGCGTGTCGGCCTTGCCGGCTTTGCGCGCGCGCGAGGCGGCCATCGCGCCAGAGAGGCCCCTGGCAACTGGCTTAACGAGCTTCAGTAGAGTCCAAATCGCTGACACGCCGATCGCGCCGGCGCCTAGGAAACGGACCTTTCGGCTCCAAGTGCTTTGCGCAAGCGCGGCTGCGGCCGTGCTCACGTCCTGCGCGAGTGATGAGTAGTGCGGCACGCCCCAGCCCCAGCCGATCACTGTGCCGGCGAGCATCGCAATGCCGACTGACAGACCGACCAAGTGGCCGATCGCGAACAGTGCGAACGAAAGGGAGAAATCATAACCGCTCACTGCGCCCCGCCTGCCGATGCGGAAGGTCTGCGCCACATCTGAGGCAAATAGTTGCGTGGCTACGATCACCGCAAACGCAGCCGAAACGATCGATCCCCACAAAACCGCAAGCAGACCTGCGCGGCCATGCTCAATATCCGACGCATGCGCGGCATCGCCGCTACTGCCGACCTTCAGCACCTCGGCGCAGGCGACCCCCTCAGGGTACGGCAGATCCGAAGTAGTCACCAGCGCGCGGCGGAGCGGGATTGAGTACATCACGCCTAGAATGCCGCCCAACGCGCAGATTGCGAAAGAGATCCAGAATGGAAAACCAGTCCACCAACCGATCATGATCAGACCCGGCAACACGAAGATGATCGACGACAGCGTGCCCGCCGCGGACGCAACCGTCTGCACAATGTTGTTTTCCTGGACCGTCGCATCGCGGAAACCCCGCAGGATCGCCATCGAAATCACTGCCGCTGGAATCGACGTCGAAAAGGTGAGACCGGCCTTGAGGCCGAAGTACACGTTGGCCGCGGTGAACACAAGTGTGATGACGACGCCGATAATCAGACCGCGGACGGTAAGTTCGATGCGCCTGTTCGCGCGAGTTCGTTGGCCGGCGCTCACGATGTGACTCTCGGTACGGCTGATTGCATTGTAACGGTACGCGGCCGCTCCTCTGGCCGACCGACGAAAGCGGAGGATAGTCTGGAGTCGCCGGAGGGGTCAAGACAACGTGGTTGAATCGGGCACACGGACCGCGCCACGGGAGATGCCGATCCACACTTACGCCCGGCTCACGCGCTGCGTGCACTCGCCAGATCAGAACATCTCCACAGGCGAGCGTTGCACGTTCTGGGGAGCGGTCTGCCTGGCGCGTTCTTCACCGAGCACCGCCACGCGCAGGGCCCAGATCTCGTTATCGATCTTGCCGAAGGCGGCTTCAGAAAATTCGTCAGGTGGTGTAAGGGTTTCCTTAAAATGCGCAACGTTCTTCAATGCACGATCGATTTGATCTTGCGGCAGCGTGGCAAGGATTCGCTGCACGTTGTCGATCTCGGGAATGCGATGGCAGATCATCGCCAAGTCGTTTCCTGCCGCGATGGCCAGGCGAATTGTGTCCTCGAGCCGATACCCAGTGAGGATCGCGCCCATATCGAGATCGTCTGTCATGATGAGGCCATCGAAACCGAGTTCGTTGCGCAACAAATAGGCGATGATCCGACGCGATAAGGTAGCTGGCGTCTTCACCGGCTCAAAACAGGGGTACCAGCCGTGACAAATCATCATGCTGTTCACATCATCGACAAATTCGCGGAACACGGCCAGCTCGTTCCGATCAAGTTGTTCGCAGGTGCGATCGATGCGTCGACGGCCAATCACCTACGGACTCACTGACGCTACCCGCAAAGTAGCTTCGCCCGCTTTCATCTGTGCACTGACTTTTTGGATTGCCGCAGCCTGTTCTTTCAGCGCTGATTGTAGTTTTGCAACAGTTGCTTCCAATGTTTGCGCCTTTCGCTCTTGGCTCCCAATCCGGGTGGCCTGTTCCCGTAGCGCATTGGCCTGTTCCTCAACCTTACGATGCTCCTTGAGGAACTCGTTCAGTAACATGGCATTCACCGCTTCGTAGCGCACCGTGTAAGGCTTCCCCTGCTCGCCGCGCGCAACCAGGTCTGGATCCACCTTTGCTACTTGTTCAGCCACCAGGCCAAACTGCGCGATGCCCTCGGCATCCAGCTCCTGCTTGTAGCGGAAGGTAACCGGGTTGAAGTTTGAGGATCGCTTCGCTCGCCTTGTCCATCGGTTTGATCGCATCTTTGAAGCGCGCCGACGAGACAACTGTGCCTAGGTAACCGAAGGAATCGACAATTACCCCTACACCTCCGGCGACGGTTACTCCGCTGATTCCAGCGATGAATGTGTTCCTCTGAGTGTTTTTCGTCCCGATGCGAATCGTGCTCGACTCACCAGGCTTTCCTTGATTACCGATGTCAATGTTGTTGCTGCTAGTAGTAACCTTGGCACCCGCGATCCTGCCCACAGCTATGTTGTTGCCGCCGGTGGTGCTGAAGTTGAGTGCGCCGGAACCGATAGCCGTGTTTTCGTTGCCGGGGTGTTGAAAGCGAGCGCACCACTCCCGATGGCTGTGTTGTCGAAGCCGGTGGTGTTGAATGTGAGCGCATCAAAACCGTTCGCCGTGTTGCCGAAGCCGGTGCTGTTGTCCTCGAGCGTCTCAAAACCAGTAGCCGTGTTGCTGCCGCTGGTCGTATTGTTAAGGAGAGCAAAGTAACCGATGGCTGTGTTGTTCGCGCCGGTTGTATTACTGAACAGCGCCCAGAATCCATTGGCCGTATTGCCACCGCCGGTTGTATTGTCGTGGAGCGCACTGTTGCCGACAGCTGTATTTGCATCACCGCCGATCGTGTTGTTGTAGAGGGCTTGAAAACCAATTGCCGTGCTGTGGGCCTCGGTGCCGTCTGGTTGGCTAAAGAGCGCATCGTCACCCAGCGCCGTGTTGCCACCCGGATATCCACCGCCCGGCGGCGGATCGATTGCGCGAGCCAGCGGCGCAAGCACGAAGCAAACGACGGCGAGAACAGTCGGAAGAATGCCACGTCGAGCAAGCCAGCTAAGCAGACGGATGATGCGGGACGGTGGCTTTGTTAGCGGAACTGAGTGATTCATAATGATTCTCCTTTTTCTGTGACTTCTGCTGCAACGGCATGTCTGACGACGACGTTTTGAGGATTCATGTCATTGCCGGTGCCAAACCCGAATTTTCTCTCTCAGGTTAGTCAGACGGAGTGCTCGATGTCAATCCCAACGCTCCCCGCAATGGGGGAACTGAGGTTCATTTGGGGTCCCGGGCCGTTTTTATCTCGCGGATCGCAACCAGCAATTCACACACTTGGCTTGCATGATTGCGATAGCGCAGTTGCAGAAACATTCAAACAACGGCGTTGACCCCAGAACTTATAAAGTGTGGACGATTCGACACAACAGGGAGCATACATTTGCCTATTGGGACACTCCCATCTGCGACGCCTATCCGTGCGACCCTAACATTAAAGTCAGCACCAGGGTTATTGCCTTCCTTGACCAGTATCTCAAGACCCCGTGACAGTTATTCTTGGAGCAAATTTCGGCTGGCTGACAGGATATCTAATTTTTCAAACCGCAGCACACCGTTCCAGCAAGGCTACGATATATTTTTTTTCCGCTCGGCGAGCTTAGTACATCTCCACTGGGGAGCGTTTGGCGTCTTCGGGGCTGCGCTGCTTGGCGTATTCCTCACCAAGAACGGCGAGGCGGAGGTCCCAAATTTCGTTGTCGATCTTGCGGAACGCGGCCTCGGAAAATTCGACCGGCGGGATCAGCTTTCTCTTGAAGCATGCGACATCGTCGAGCGCGCGATCGATTTGAGCGCGCGGCAACTTCCCAAGAATTCGGTGCACGTTCTCGATTTCAGGAATGCGATGGCAGCTCATGGCCAGATCGTTTCCCGCTGCGATGGCGAGCCGAATCGTTTCCTCGAGACCGTACTCATTCAGGATCGCGCCCATGTCGAGATCATCGGTCATGATCAATCCGTCGAAGCCCATTTCATCGCGGAGCAATTCTGTCACAACGCGATGTGACAATGTCGCGGGCGTTCTCTTCGGTTCGAAACACGGATACCAGCCGTGACAGGTCATCATGGCGTCCACGACGCTGAGGTAGGGGCGATTGACCTCAATCGCCAGTCCGGAAGTTTGCAACACCTCGGGCCCGGGCGGTTCGGGTGAACCGCCCCTACCTGTGAATGCACGGAACACGCTGAGTTCTTCACGATCCAATTCCTCGCGTGTGCGTTCGATCTTCGGCAGATCGTAATGCGCATCGACCGTCGCAGCAGAGTAGCCCGGAAAATGCTTGCCGCAGCTTGCGATCCCCTGCCCTCTCATTGCTTCATTGAAAGCGCCGGCGTTGCCCACGACTTGGTCGACGGTTTTCCCATAACAGCGGCCGCGCAGTGAATTGTCGGCATCGTCATCGAAAGAAATGTCGAGGACAGGACAAAGATCGAGATTGAAGCCAAACAGTCGGAGCAAACGTCCTGTGATGTCACCGTGGCGCCGGATAAGATCGACATCACCCCTGTCGCGCAATTGCTGTGCATTTGGCGGCTCGTTGCCAATCAAACGGAGGCGTGAAACGCGTCCGCCCTCTTGATCGATGGTAATGATGGGCTCGACCTCGCTGAGATCCCGCAAATCATCGATCAGCTTGCGCAGTTGCGAGGCGCTCTCAATATTGCGAGCAAATAGAATGTAGCCGCCGGGCTGGATTTTCCGAAATAGCTTCTCCGTGACGGGATCCAGGCGCTGGCCGGGAACGCCCGTGAGAATCAATTGACCGAGCAAGTCACTCTTCATACTTTCGGAAAGTAGATGCCGATCTTGCCCGGAGAAAATGAAAAACGCACCCTAGGCGTGCTTTGTTTTTGATGAAGCTCGCAATCTACGGCGGCACGTTTGATCCGATTCATCACGGGCATCTTATTATCGCACGCGAAGCCCTTGAGACGCTCGGCCCCGACGAAGTCATCTTTGTTCCGGCTCGAGTATCACCCTTCAAAAAGACCACGCCCGTTGCTAGTGGCGAAATACGATTGTCGATGCTGCGAGCCGCCATTGAAAATGAAATTGGATTTGCAGTGGACGATTGCGAACTGCGTCGTCCGGCGCCTTCCTACACCATCGATACCGTTAAGGAAATTCGGCGACGCAAAAATAACGCGGAAATTTACTGTCTCATCGGTGAGGACAACGTGGACGAGCTCACCAAATGGCATCGCTTCGCCGAGCTCGAAAAAATGGTTCGTTTTATTGTTCTTGATCGCACCGGCCAACGACCCAGCCATTCCTATCAAGTCATCCGGCGAAAAATCGAGATCTCCGCCACGGAAATCAGAAAGAGAGTTGCCTCTCGCAGGTCTATTCGCTATTTCGTACCGCCGGCCGTGGCAGAAATCATTCAGCGCGAAAAACTTTACCTGGAGCAATCGAAATAATCCCGGAAGACCTAGCAAGAACCTGCGCGGAACTCGCCTCGAACAAAAAGGCGGAAGAGATTGTTGTCCTGGACCTGCGCGCGATCTCGACGTTCACGGATTTTTTTGTGATTTGCTCGGCCGCCTCGGAGCCGCAGTTAAAAGCCATCGCAGATGAAATCCAAACACGATTGCGGGAGGATCATTCCATTCGACCCGTGGCGATTGACGGATTTCCAGCCAGCCAGTGGATCGTGCTCGATTATCTGCAAGTAGTGGCCCACATCTTTCACCGGGACAAGCGTGCCTTTTACAGTCTGGAAGATCTCTGGGGCGACGCGCCGCTGATTCGTTGGGAAACGGCCCCCGCACCCTGATTGGATCACGAAAGGGCGCTTTTTGGGACTAGCTGTCTTAGCTTGGAGTGGTCGCTTTGGAAATAGCTCAGCATTTCAACGCTGGGTTTTTCGTATAGAAAAGCTGAGTCCCGAGAGGGACGAAAGAAACTTTCCGCTCCGCAAACTCGCCGCAGCGAGTCCGTAAAACGGCATACCCGACTCCCTCCTCCCTTCCCGGACTCGGATTCATCTCGCGGCGAGACCCAGTCTAAAGGCGCGGGGCCATTCTCAACAAGCCTTGACCGCTTCTACTCTATTTTGGCGACGGCTTTGGCGATGCCGGAGCCGGAGGAGAGGTTTTTGGCGAAACTGGCGCCGCGGGCGTCGGAGCCGGTTTAGCGTCCAGCAGTTCCACTTCAAAAATTAACGTCGAGTTGGGAGCGATATCAGGACCGACGCTGCGCTCGCCATACGCAAGATTCGGCGGAACGAAGAACTGATATTTTGATCCGACTTTCATCAGTTGGAGCCCTTCCGTCCAACCTTTGATTACGCCGTTAAGGGGGAAAGTCGCAGGTTGCCCGCGCTTGTATGAGCTGTCGAACTCGGTGCCATTGATAAGCGTCCCGCGATAATTAACCGTCACGGTGTCAGTTGCTTTGGGCTGCGCTCCCGTTCCCTCTTTAATGGCTTTGTACTGCAGTCCACTGGCCGTCGTCTTCACTCCTTCTTTCTTTTTATTCTCCTCGATAAACTTCGCACCTTCCGAAGCGTTCTTTTCTCCCGCTGCCTTCTGTTTTTGCTGCATATCTTTTTCAAATGTCGTCATAACCTCCTTGACTTGATCGGTCGTAAGTTGCGGTTTGCCCGCGATGGCGTCCTTTATGCCGGCGGCGAGCACGTCGGGGTTGATCTGCACATTTTGTCGGTTGAGGTTGAATCCGATATTCAGGCCAATGCTATAGCTGACCTTGTCCTTCTGGTCTTTGAGCTGTGGCGATTTCTCTTGCCCGAACAAAGGCAACGCAAGTGAGCCCGCGGCGAAAATGAGGATAAGATGTTTCATAAAATGGTATTTTCCACGCGGGTTTGCTTTAAATTAAGCGCCGCAGGAAGTGGCACGCTAATGGATAAACGTGATTCGTCAAGAAAGCCGCGCTGTCGGCAAAACCGTCGAACGCGCGTTCTTCTTTCTCTTGCCGTTGTCACGTCTATTTACACTGGGCTACAGACTCTTGTGGCGGTCACCGTTTCGCACAGCGATGCGCTGAGGATCGGAAAAAGAATCTGGCAAAACGAATGCAATGGAACCGTCGCCGGTCTCACCTCATGGAACGAAGGCGAAAATTTCGCATCGCTCGGCATTGGCCATTTTATTTGGTACCCGAAGGACCAGCGTGGGCCGTTCGAGGAAAGTTTTCCAAGACTCATAAGCTTCATCTCAAGCCGGGGCGCTAAATTGCCAAAATTGCTTTCGGGAGACGCTGAACAGCCGTGTCCGTGGAACTCACGCCCTGAATTTCTTGGCGCCCAACACACAGCAGAGATGAATCAGTTACGTCAGTTTCTTGCCGACACGGTCGATCTTCAGACAGAATTTCTTTTTGCCCG
This sequence comes from Verrucomicrobiota bacterium, assembly GCA_003218785.1. Lineage (GTDB taxonomy): Bacteria > Verrucomicrobiota > Verrucomicrobiia > Chthoniobacterales > UBA10450 > Udaeobacter. The sequence goes on along the minus strand of QHOM01000023.1, from coordinate 11,407 downwards.
GCTGCAAAGCGCGCTGCCGAAAATGTTGAATGAAGCGGCGCCTTCTGATCGCGCGAACCTGGAGCAACAATTTGAGCGTATGGCGAGAACGCCACAGGGCTGCTACGCCCTCGTCGATTATGTGAATTTCAAGGGGGAAGGAGTCCTGCACACAGAGCGGTATCACGGTCAAGGCTGGGGCTTGCTTCAGGTCCTCGCAGGTATGCATCGCACGGCTGGCGGTGCCACCGAAGTCGATGAATTCGTTCGCTCCGCGAAGGCGGTTTTGATTCGGCGCGTGCAGAACGCTCCCGCCGAACGGCGCGAATCACGATGGTTATCGGGTTGGATTCGGCGCGTACACAGCTACAGTGGCGGCTGATTCATGCCGACAAAGTTCCCGATACGCCTTTTCGCAGCGCTACTGATTGGGCTAATGTCTTCGGTCAGCGGTCAGCTCCGTCTCTTCCATGCCGCGCCGAACCCGCCCCAAACAATGCGCAAGCCAGCTGACCTTATTCACAAGCAAGAGCCGCTAAAAATCAATCAATCGGTCCTGAAACAAGTCACGCCAGACAACGTCCATATCCTGGTGTCGATTCCAAAACAGCGCGCCTATTTAACGGTTGGCGACCAAATCGCGGCTGATGGCCCCATTTCATCTGGCAAACGCGGCCACAGCTCGCCGACCGGCCACTTGAAAGTGTTGGAAAAAGAGCCCAATCATCACTCCAATCTCTACGGCGACTTCGTCGATTCCTCCGGTCGTGTTGTCCGCGCGGGCGTTAGCGCGCGGATTGATTCGGCGCCGAGTGGCACCCATTTCTCTGGGGCCGCGATGAAATGGTTTCTGCGGCTGACCGAGGATGGCGTCGGCATGCATATTGGCATTCTGCCGGGATATCCGGCCTCCCATGGCTGCATTCGCGAATCGCTCGACGGCGCAAAGCTATTTTACGATCACGTAAAGGTTGGCACGCTAGTCGACGTAGGCGATTATTAACGCAGCACAGCCTTCCAGGCTGTGGGGTCAACGGGCATCCTGCTTGGCGGATTATCGGATTAGTTTCCGCCGCAGCAAATCAAAGGCTGCTTGCGCGGCAAGCTGCTTGAACGTCTCCCGATCGCTCGGGAAAAATAACTTCTTCACCAGGATGTCGTCCGGCCCAGCCAGTGCAATGTAAACCGTTCCAACGGGTTTTTCCGGCGAACCACCGGTTGGCCCAGCAATTCCAGTTGTAGCAAGAGCATATGTCGATGCTGCGCATGCGCGAGCACGCTCGGCCAGCGCACGCGCGACTGCCTCGCTTGCCGCACCGTGCTTCTCGATTAACTTTGGATCCACATCTAATATGTCGATCTTGGCTTGGTTGGCGTAACAAACGTAGCCGGCAACAAACACCGTCGAGGCGCCTGGCACATTCGTGATCCGGTTCGCAAGCAATCCGCCCGTGCACGACTCTGCCAGAGCGAGTGTTTCGTTTCTTGCTGTGAGAAGTTTCACGATCACTTCTTCGAGGGTTTCGTCGGTGACAGAAAAGATGGAAGGTCCGAGTTCGCTTTTGATGATCGCGTCCGCGCGAGACACCGCGTCAGATTTCCCGATAATCCGAACATCGACTTCTCCAGGACGCGCACAATAACCGAGTTCAATGCCCGGGATTGCGAGAACTTTTTCACCGATCGCTTCCTCGACGGTCGATTCACCCGTGCAGGCAATTTTGTAGAGCCGCCGTTCGATCGAGGCGGCAACTTGCACGAACGAACGCAGGATCGGCATTACTGACGCCCGAAACATCGGCTGAAGTTCGCGCGGCGGCCCCGGCAGGATAAAGAGGTGCGGCGAAGAGATGTGCCGCTTGATGTTTGCCTTCAAATACAATCCGGATGCGCTGCCGTTTTCGTTTGGAAGAATCTGCGCCCCTACAGGAACGTGAGCCTGCCGGGCGATGCGCGAAGTCCATTTGATTCCGTGCGCTGCGAGTCTCTGCCTAAGCGAAACCAGTAGTTGCGGATTCTGATGCATCTCCAATCCAAGTACATCCGCGACGATTTCCCGCGTGATGTCATCCGTGGTCGGACCCAGCCCTCCGGTCACGAATAGAATTTCGGCGCTCGAAAATAGCTCCGCGAGTGTATCTCGAATCGCCTGGCCGTCGGGAACCGTGCGTCGCTCCTCGATGCGCAAACCCAAAGGGAAAATCTCCCGCGCAATGAACGCAAGATGCGCGTCGTGCACATCACCGAGCAAAAGCTCCGTGCCGGTATTTAAAACGACGACGCGCATGTGGGAACGTGAACCGTAAAAGAGTTACAACGTTACAACTGAATAGCCGCCTGCTTACCGATCCCGCGCTACGGCCTTTTTAACCTTGTAAAGCTTTTAACCCTTTTAACGTCCGGTCGCAGGCCGCTACGCCGCGTCTTTGTCTTGCTTCTTACGAATGAGCGGAAGCTTTTTGCCTTCCACCACTGCGCGATTGATCGTGACTTCGGCGATATCTTCGCGGCTCGGCACCTCGTACATGATGTCGAGCATGATCCGTTCGAGCATCGACCGCAACGCGCGCGCCCCGGTTCCCTTCGTGACCGCTTGCGCCGCCAGGGCGCGCAAGGCGTCTTTTGTCACCGCCAACCGCACGCCTTCCATCGAGAAAAGCTTCGTGTACTGCTTGACCATCGCATTTTTCGTCTCGGTCAAAATCGCCACCATTTCTTCCTCCGTCAGGGCGTCGAGAGAACTGACAACCGGCAATCGCCCGATGAACTCCGGAATCATCCCGAAAGCGAGCAAGTCTTCCGGCTCAACATGGCGGATGGCCTCCTTTCGCAACGCTTCTTCGACTTCGAGAGTCGGGCTGCCAAAGCCCATCACTTTCTGGCCGATGCGTTTTTGGATAATTTTGTCCAGCCCGATGAAGGCGCCACCGCAAATGAAAAGGATTTTCTCAGTGTTGACCTGGATATATTCCTGGTGCGGATGTTTGCGCCCGCCCTGCGGCGGAACATTGCACGTGCTGCCTTCGAGAATTTTCAGAAGCGCCTGCTGAACGCCTTCGCCGGAGACATCGCGAGTGATGCTCACGTTATCGGTTTTGCGACCGATCTTGTCGATCTCGTCGATGTAAACGATGCCGATCTCGGCCCGCTTCACGTCGTAATCGGCATTTTGCAACAAGCGCAGGATGATGTTCTCGACGTCTTCGCCCACATAGCCGGCTTCGGTCAGCGTCGTCGCATCGGCGATGCAAAATGGGACGTCGAGAATCCTGGCCAGCGTCTTGGCCAGCAAAGTTTTGCCGGAGCCAGTCGGCCCGACTAGCAAAATGTTGCTCTTCTCAATTTCAACTTCTGCAAGTGGATCCGGCTGGAAGGCCGCTGACGCATCGGCCTGAGCCGAAGTTTGCAGGACTCGCTTGTAATGATTGTGGACCGCCACTGACAGCGTCTTTTTGGCGATGTCCTGGCCGACCACATATTGGTCGAGCGAGCGCCGGATTTCCGCCGGCTTTGGGACGCGAATGTTAGACGACTGGCGCCGAGCATCCTCATTGAGCTCCTTATCGAGGATGCTTTTGCAAACGTTTATGCAGCTGTCACAGATATAAACGCCTGGCCCGGCGATTAATTTGCGCACCTCGGCGTGGCTCTTGCCACAAAACGAGCACATGGTGAGGTTGGAAGCCCGGGCCATATTTGCTTGTTAGAAAAAGGAGTTCTTATCCCCCGGCCTTGCGCGGTAAGGCAGCCTCGGCAACGGCTACCGATGGGTCCCCGGAAGGAGGTGTCGCGCCGTCAAGCAGCTTCACTTCCTTGCGAGATTTGATCACCTCGTCCACCAAACCATACGTCTTCGCCTCCTGGGCGGACATGTAATAGTCGCGGTCCGAGTCAATCCGCACCTGTTCCTCGGACTTGCCGGTATGCTGCGCGATGATTTTGATAAGGCGCTTTTTCAGCTTGAACATGTAATCGACCTGACGCTCGACATCGCTCGCCGCCCCCTGCGCGCCTCCGGAAACCTGATGGATCATGATATCTGAATTCGGGAGCGCAAAGCGTTTACCCTTTGTGCCGGCGCAAAGCAAAAGCGCAGCCATGCTCGCAGCCATGCCGAGGCAATAAGTCGTCACATCGCACGTGAGGAACTGCATGGTGTCGTAAACTGCGAGTCCTGCCGTTACCGATCCACCCGGCGAATTGATATAAATGTTGATATCCTTTTTCGAGTCCTCCATTTGCAGAAAGAGCAACTGGGCGATGACAAGGTTGGCGATGTGATCGTCCATCGGCGTTCCGATGAAAACGATGCGATCTTTGAGCAGCCGCGAGTAAATGTCGTAGCTGCGCTCGCCCCGGCCGGTCTGCTCCACAACCATCGGAATCAGCACTGATTGCGACAGATTTTCACTGGATACGCTCATAATTTCTCTTTCACCACAGCTGGTTCTTGAGTCTTTTCGACGCTAACATTCGCCTTCAGGAAATCAAGAGTCTTACCAAGCAGAATCTGTTCCGCGAGCGTATTCAGGCCCTCATGCTCCTGCAGCTCCTGACGCATTTTCTCCACAGCAACGTTGTACCGTGCGGCTTCCTCGCGGATTCGTGCATCTATATCCTGACGCGAGGTTTCGATGTTTTCGCGCTCAGCGATCCGATGCAAAATGAAATTGCTCTTCAACCGGTGAGCGGCGAGGGCCGCGGCGCTCTCGATGAGATCCTTCTCTTTGTCCTTCAACATCTCATCAGGAATGCCGCGTTCCCGATTTCGTTGCACGAGCTCTGCTAAAACCCGTCGCGTTTCATTTTTCAACAAAGCAGGCGGCAGCTCAAAACTGATGTGCTCATGTAAGTACTTCACGATCTGCTCTTCCTTCGCGCGTTCGACCCCGTGCTCTTTTTCCTGCTCGAGATCTTGTTGAATGATGTCGCGAAGATCGTCGAGCGTCTTTCCGGGAATCAGCTTGTTTGCCAACGCGTCGTCGCGGGCGGGGAGAACTTTCTCCCTGATCTCTTGCAAGGTAACCGCGTAGTTCGCCTCTTTGGTTGCGAGTTCTTTAACCGGAAAATCCGCCGGAAATACAATTGTGATCTGTCGCGTTTCGCCGCGTTTCTGTCCGACAATTTGTTCGCAGAACTTCGGAAGGAAATTATCGGGAGCGAGATGCACCCAGAATTTTTTGCCGCCGTGCAGATTCTTGCTTGCCTGCGGTGCGATTTCGGCGATCGGCTTGCCGTCGATCAGACCTTCAAAGTCGATCACCGCAAAGTCTCGCATTTGCAGTTCACGCTCTGGAACAACGACAAAATCAGCGGCTTGATCGCGCAACCGTTCCAGCGCGGCATCGATCTCCGCCTCGGACACTTTGGTATCCGGCAGCTGGACGGAAATATTCTTGTATTCCGGAAGCTCGAATTCTGGCGCGGTTACGACCGTCGCGCGAAAGCGCATCGACTTGTCCTCGCCCAGCTCGACATCTTCAATATTGGCCAATGAGGCCACGCGCAGTTGCTGTTGTTCGACTGCTTCGTGATAACTTTTCGATACGAGTTTTTTGGTAAGCTCTTCCTGGATTTGCTTGCGAAATCTTTTTTCAATGACCCTGCGCGGCGCCTTCCCGGGGCGATAACCTGGAATTTTGGCGAGGCGCGCGATGCTGTTCGCAATGAAGTCCCATTCCTTGGAGACCTCTTCCGGCGGCAATTCGATCTGGAGCGTGGAAACAGATCCAGGCTGCGTTTCAACCTCGACTTTCATGAATGCTCTTACTGTAGCGGCGCTCGATGAGCGTCGCAAAATCTTGTCCGCCAACCATGCCAAAATCCATGGTGAGGAAAGCCAAGTCCACGACGCCAAAAATTGGTGGCAGGGCACGGCCGCAGCCTGCGCTCCCCAGAGAACCACAAAGCGGCGGTGCGCTGCGAGTGAAGTTACTGTTTACAGAATCGAGTGAGCTGCGAAAAAACACACCGCCATCGTCCATCTTGTTTCACAAAAACATCGGTCCCTCGCTCCTGCGTGCTGAACTCTTCTCCGATGAATTTTCCATTCGTCGCAGTCAGCCCGGTAACAATGGCAGTGTCCCCGTAGATACGAACGCAAACCTCATCGGACTCCATCATTTGGTGGCTCAAATCGCCCGATTTGATCACTCCAAGGAAACGTGCCTTGTCAATGATTGCTCCGTCGGCGTCGATGATAACCCAGTCGTCGGCAAGAAATCGTCCAATCCCTTCGGCATCGTTTTTTGACAATCGCTTCGGTGAATTCTTTTTCCAGTCTCAAGATTTCTTCTTCCATATTGTTGTTCCTCACTTTTGTTATCCGCTAAAGATGTGAAAAACGGTAAATTGAAGTCGGCGCTTCATTGAATTTTTGCGTCATTTCGGGTAGTTTGTGAACTCTCTCGCCGCGAATGTAAACCGAGTGGGCTTGCGGGAAACCAAACCAATACGCAATCTCGCGAAAATCTTCGCAGTCGAAGATCGAAAAGTTGGCAAGTTTTCCTTGTTCGAGTGAACCAATCTTGTCGCCGCGGTTAAGGCTGTAGGCTGCATTGATTGTCGATGCCGTTATCGCTTCCGCCGGCGACATTTTCATTTGCGTGCAGGCCAGCGAAAGTATCGTCGGCATCGATGGGCTTGGTGACGATCCGGGATTAAAATCCGTCGCAATGACGACAGGAAGACCGGCTTCGATCATTTCCCGCGCGCGCGGATAGCCAGTCAATCCAAGGGCGTAAACCGAACCGGGCAGTAAAACCGGCTGTACGCCGTCCGCTTTCATCGCCGCTATCCCCTTCTCGTCAGTTTTCTCCAAATGATCCGCGGTCATTGCTCTTAATTCCGCCGCCAGCTTTGCGCCGCCCGAGTTGGTAAGCTGGTCGGCATGAATTCGCAACTTGAGCCCCAGGTTCTTCGCCGCGGTCAAAATCTCTCTCGATTGCTCAATATCGAAATAGCCGTGCTCGCAGAAGACGTCGCAAAATTCGGCCAGCTTTTCTGACGCAACCCGCGGCAACATTTCGTTAATGACCAGACGAACATAGCGCTGCGGCGATTGACGATCTTCGTGTGGGATGGCGTGCGCGCCGAGAAACGTGGGCACAATTTCGAGCGGCGTCTCTTGATTGAGCCGCCGAATCACGCGTAAAATTTTTAGCTCATCATCGAGCGTCAGTCCGTAGCCTGATTTCGCTTCAACAGTTGTCGTTCCGCACCTTAAAAACCAAGACACGTGCTTCTTGGCTTGATCTAGAAGCTCGCTCTCGCTTGCAGCGCGCGTCTTTTCCACGGTTGACCAAATTCCCCCGCCCGCCGCTGCGATTTGCTCGTACGTTTCGCCGCGTGCACGCCGTTCGAAATCGTCCAGTCGAGTTCCGGCAAATACCAAATGCGTGTGCGCATCGACAAATCCCGGAAGGACAACCCGTCCACCAGCATCAACAACCTCGGCATCACGCGCGTTCTTCTCGATCTCGTCACTGGCACCGACGATGTCGATCCTGCCATCATGAATGAGCATTCCGCCATTGGGAATGATAGCGAGTTTCGACATCTCAGCGCCAACGCGCGGTCTTTTCCGACCCGCCAGTGTGACGAGCTGCGAAGCGTGAAGAACGGCGAAGGAGCTCACGAATTCAAAACCGCCCGATGAGATTCCAAACAGAAGGCAACCAAGAAAACAAAGGCTGTTCTCTCCAGCGTAGCAAATAACAAAACTTCGTTTGCTTCGTTTCCTTCTGTTAAGGTTGTTCAGCCGAGCTTGGCTTCCACAATCTGATCAATCTCTTTAAACCGCGCGTCGGAATCGGCACTGAACTGCTGGATTTTTTTCAAAAGAGACGACTTAAATTTCTCATCTTTCAGCCCAGCCAGATTAATTCTCACGTTCAGCGCCGCCCCTCCTATACAGGCGCGCGTGGCCAGAGCGCCAACCCCAACGTCTGAAATTGAAGTTGGATTCCCCTTTTCAGCCATCTCCGAAAGCAGTTCGTACGACCGGGAGGCCATTTCCATTACCTTCAACGGAATCTCTGCCGCATATTTCGTGGCCTGTTCGACGGCCACCGAGCGCGCCGATTTCTCTTCAGCCGATTCCTTGGGCAACCCGAATGCGTCCATTACCTTGTTGAACGCTGCTGTGTCTTCATCGACAAGTGCGAGCAATTCGTCTTTGAGTTGCTGCGCCTTGACCGCCCAATCGCTGAAATACTCGATTTTGTCGTCCCATCCACGTTTTCCCGCTGAAAGATTAGCCACCATTCCGCCAAGCGACACCCCTAAAGCGCCCATCAACGCCGCTACCGAACCGCCGCCCGGCGCGGGCGAATCGCTTAAGGTTTCATTACAAAACTCGCGCAGATTCATTTTCAAAAGCGATTTCCTGGAATCGGACTCAATTTTGAATTCAATCACCTTCTCTTTCGGATCGAAAGGCTTCAATTCACTCAGGCCCATCGAGCGGACCGCCATGTCGATCAGCTCTTCCTCGGAAGCGCCCTCAGACCATTTCTGTTTTCGGAGAAAATAGCGGCCGGCATCGACCAGACATTTCTTCGGCACCATGCCTACGATCTCCGACCCGGTCACGCGCAAGCCGCGTTTACTCGCCGCTTCCACGCAGGCGTCGAATGCCACATGCAACGGTGTTTCTTCAATGTTCGTCAGGTTCATCGAAACTTGAGCGATCCCGTATTCTTTCACAAACCAACCGATAGCCTTGACGTGTTTCAACATCCCGGGAATACGGACCGCCTCGCCGTTTGCATCGAGAACCGGTTTTCCCGAAGGCGTGCCGTCTTCCGTTTTGACCCGACCTTGTTCGCGCACATCGAAGGCGACCGAGTTCGCTCTTCGCACCGCTTTCGTGTTCAAATTCACGTTGTAGGCAACCAAAAAATCGCGCGCGCCGATGACCGTTGCGCCCGATTCCTCGTTGAACACGGCCGGACCGAAATCCGGTTTCCACTCACGCTGTCTAATTTTCTCGAAAAACCCTTCGTATTCGCCCGCGCGAATCACCGAGAGATTCGCGCGCGACTTATCTTTCGCCGCTTTTTCGTAGAGATAGACCGGAATATTCAACTCCTCGCCGACGCGTCTTCCCAACTGTTTTGCGCAAGCAATTGCTTCCTCCCAACTGACGTTGCTCACCGGAATAAACGGGCAAACATCGGTCGCACCCATGCGTGGATGCGCCCCCTTGTGTTTGCGCATGTCGATCAGTTCGGCCGCTTTTTGAATCGCACGAAAGGCGGCTTGCACCGTGGCTTCAGGGCCGCCGACAAAAGTCACCACCGTCCGGTTCGTGCTCGCGCCAGGATCAACATCGAGCAGAGAGACGCCGTCCACCGATTCGATCGTGCCCGTTATCTGTCGAATGACATCCAGATCGCGCCCTTCCGAGAAATTCGGCACGCATTCGATCAGTTTTTGCATGATTCAACCTCGCGCCTGCGGCTTTATCGGGATGTCGATCTTATGCGCGGCGGCGAATTGGATGGCGTGCGAGTAACCGGCGTCGGCGTGGCGAAGGACCCCCAGTCCCGGATCGCTGGTAAGGACGCGCTCGAGACGGCGTTTGGAATTTTCAGTGCCCTCGGCGACGACGACCATGCCGGCGTGCTGCGAATAGCCGATACCGACACCGCCGCCGTTGTGGATCGATACCCACGATGCGCCGGCGGCCGTGTTGATGAGCGCGTTGAGCAGCGCCCAATCGGCAATCGCGTCGCTGCCATCGAGCATCCCTTCGGTTTCGCGATTAGGCGACGCCACTGAGCCTGCGTCGAGATGATCGCGTCCAATTACAATTGGCGCTTTGATTTCACCGCGTTTCACCAGCTCGTTCATCGCAACGCCGAACTCGGCGCGCTCGCCGTAACCGAGCCAGCAAATCCGCGCGGGCAATCCCTGAAACTGAATCCGTTCACGGGCGAGCTTCATCCAGCGCGCAAGCGTTTGGTTTTTCGGAAATAATTCGAGCGCGAGCTGATCGGTGCGCGCGATATCTTCGGGGTCGCCGCTCAATGCGACCCAGCGAAATGGCCCGCGCCCTTCGCAAAAAAGCGGACGAATATATTCGGGAACAAACCCGGGTATATGGAACGCATTCTCTACGCCGGCCTTTTTCGCCTGCGCGCGGATATTGTTCCCGTAATCGAAAGTGACCGCGCCTTTCTCTTGCAGAGCGAGCATGGCATCGACGTGAACGGCCATCGAGTGCATCGCCTTATCGATGTACTCCTCGGGTTTTTTTGCACGCAAAGCGAGTGCGTCCTTGAGTGACATTCCGTGCGGCACGTACCCATTTAACGCGTCGTGCGCGCTGGTTTGGTCAGTCAGAACATCAGGAACGACGCCACGCTTGGCGATTTCAGGAAGGACATCGGCGCAGTTACCGACGAGACCGACTGAAATCGGATGTCCTTCTTTGCGCGCCTGATCGATCAATTTGAGCGCTTCATCTAGCGACCACGCGATCTTGTCGCAATAGCCACTCTTCAGTCTTTTCTCGATTCGCGCCGGATCGACTTCGACGCCCAAGAAAAGCGCGCCGTTCATGGTCGCCGCGAGCGGTTGCGCGCCGCCCATTCCGCCGAGACCGCCGGTGAGAACAAATTTTCCTTCGAGTGATCCGGCAAAATGTTTGCGGCCAGCAGCCGCGAACGTTTCGAACGTTCCCTGCACTATTCCCTGGCTACCGATGTAAATCCACGAACCGGCGGTCATTTGTCCGTACATGGTGAGTCCCATTCGCTCGAGGCGATTGAATTCCCTGTAGTTCGACCAGTAGCCGACCAGATTGGAATTCGCGATCAGCACGCGCGGCGCTTCGTCGTGCGTCCGGAATTTCCCCACTGGTTTGCCGGATTGCACAAGGAGCGTCTCGTCGTCTTCGAGTCCGCGCAATGATCGGACGATCGCATCGAAAGCTTCCCAGCTTCTCGCGGCGCGCCCCGTTCCGCCGTAAACTACGAGTCGGTCCGGATCTTCAGCCACATCCGAATCAAGATTGTTCATCAGCATCCGCATGGCCGCTTCCTGATGCCAGCCTTTGCAGCTTCGTTCCTTGCCCCGCGGTGCGTGGATAATACGTTTTCCTCTCATGATTTTTCGTAACCGCTATCAAAATCGCCGCTGCGAATCGCTTCAGCAACACGCGCGATATCGCCGGAAAGCGAACGATCCTGCGTCAGCGGCAGCGCGATTTTTCTGACGGTGGCGAAAGCGCGTTCTACGCCAACACCCGCTTTCAATGGATGCCGATGTTCCAAAGCCTCCGCCCCGGCGAGCAGCTCGATCGCCAGCAAATTTTCGGCAAGATCGACAATCGCTCGGAGTTTCAATGCGCCGGTCATTCCCATCGCGACGTGGTCTTCTTTTCCACCCGATGTAGGAACATTGTCGATGCTCGATGGGTGCG
>QHOM01000234.1 GCA_003218785.1 Verrucomicrobiota bacterium | reverse complement strand
TGGAACGAGACGCTGCTCGCACTTCTGATCCTGATCTTGGCCAGCGCCTACTCACTTCGGCAGAGTTGGCGGACATTCAGCCATCCCAATTCCTGAATGATTGGCGAAACATCGCCATAACGCTCATTGACTCGGCTGTGAGACAAATCTCATGAGCACGAAGGTGATTTTTTTAGGCTGTTTTCAGCAACGTCCAAATCCAGCCGACGAATGCAAGCACGAGGAAGGGATATGCGAAGAAAGGCAGCGGCGAGGAGGTTGGCAGTACCTGCTCGCCCCAAAAGATTCTTGCCGCCGTAATCGCAAAAAGAATTGAAGCGGTCACGCCTGCCAGACGCGCCCAAACGGCAAATTCCCTCGGAACACCGGTGAGCAGAAGCGCCGCAGACCACAATGCCGTGCCCGCGCCAAACGAAGGAACGCTTCCCGCAAGGGTGGTCGCCGTCCCGGAAAGCATGACGCCCTCTCCAATTGCGAATACAAGAAATCCGGCAGCGACAACGTCATTTCCACTTCTGAAAAATTTCACGGCGAGCAGGGCCGTGGCCACCACCAGACCCACACCGTCTATGCCCCACGAAGCCGCTTGAAGGTTTCGTTGCGTGACGACGGTCCCAATCATGCCAAACACTCCGCCCAGAGCGAATCCGCTCGCCTCGAACAGGGCTGCAATAGCTTCAGGTTCGAGTTCGATACTATTGCCTGCCTCGTCCTCCACACAGATTGAACCGCTGGAAGCGCCGTGGCCAGAAAAATGCACGAACGCGGGCGCGAGGTCGAGCATTGCTCGAACAAAATCCTTTGCTCGGACCGCACCACGTGACTGCAGTGCAAACTTGTCGCTGACGAGAAAGCACGGGTAAGATATCAAGACTTACCTCTAGCAAAGCAACATCCGAGCGAGTTACGCAAACTGCAGAACCTCTTGAGCGAGTTTGAAAAGATTTGCCAAATCTCGGTTTGACTCACGAAGCCATAACCTCTAGACGGTAGTCGGGTACTGTCCCTTTGCGAAGTGCTCGCTGTTTCATCGTCGACCGCTGGAGCCGTTTGAGACCGTCGCAAATCGACGACGTTTTTCGCTCGTTTGTGCTGCCAATCCGTTAGCGCTGTGCTGAGGTGATTGCCGCGTTCCTATTGTTCCAGCAAAACTGCGAAACCAGAATTCCTCTTCCAATTTTCTTTGTCACCCAAGAGACTCGACTATTAGAACCCTATGTATGGAAGCGCAAGTCAGCAACACGCCCGCTATGGGCTTTATGGCCGCCTACACGGTCGGCACGCGCAACGATGACAAGTTGACCACCGGCGACAGCTACCCCCTTCGGACATGGAGGGAGAAAGACGTGCAACTAGCGGTGTTTGCGCTAGACGACTATATCGTCTGCCTGAGGCAAATCACCTCAATGGACCACGGCAAGCGGAACGGGAGCGCCTGCCTCGACTGGCTTTGCCGCGTGGCTGATAGGCACGGCGCGATAATTGTCGGGTGGATAGAGCCGAATGTAGACGCCCACCTCGACGAAGGGCAGTTAGCCGCTTGGTATGCTAGGCACGGCTTCGAAGTCGGCGGCGAAAAGAGGATCAGTTGGGGTGGCGAGACGCTCCGTTACAATGCAGCCAGAGAGCCAAGCATCTAAATCAGATCGTCGTTGCTTTTTTCCGCCCAAAGTGAACAGTTCCACGCATCCGCAGCGGCCACAATAGAAGTCGACTGAGAAGTTTACGAATTACTCTGAGTTCTTCCCAGGTTAGCCAATACCAGTAAGGCGGATGGATGAAAAGAACCCCGAGGAAGCGACTGTTAGAGTTTTGCGAGGCTTTGCTCTGTGCAATACGGTGCCTGGCTTAACCGGTCAAGGAAGCGGCGAAGCAGCGTGGAATGGCATCCGTTTCAAGACTCGACATTGTCCAAGTTAGTGCTTCTCGCGTCTCTATCTTTGACCGTGATGAAGTCCGTATAAACCGGATGCGTGGCGCCATGCACGATCCGTCCCGTTGGATCGAACAAAAGCACCTCGACGATAGCCCCGCCGCTATACATCACTTTCACGCTGCCAAAACGCGTCTACCTGATCTTGACACCTCCACCTGCCGCGGACTATCGCGATGGAAGCGACCATTTTCATCGGCTAGATCTGCGACCATCTGAAGCCGCACGCTGCGGCGGTGAAGGTGGCACATCCGCTGATTTTGGCGCCATCGCCGCATCGAAGAAGAAGAACGACCGGATTGATGCCGGCAAGATCGCGGACTGCCTCCGCTGCGCCTTCCTGCCGGAGTGCTACATGGCATCGACCGAGATTCGGGAAAGGCGCCGAACGCTGCGCTATCGGCACCTGCTGGTACGCCAAGTGGTGCAGCTGGCGGATTTGATCACTTCGTGCACACTTTCCTTCGTATCAGGCGAAAACCGGTTTGCGCCGACAACGTTCCAGTACGTTAGGCCGTTGCTGCGTTCAGAGGCGAACAGGATTGGTGGGATCGGAGTGAAGATTCATCCAGAATCTAAATACGCGAATCTTTATCACAGGCTGTTCGGCGATCAATCGTACATCCTTCACAATGTAACTTATCCACTTCCCCTTCCAGGTCATCCCTTCCCCGTTTCGGCGGATCGTCGGTGACAGACTAAAAAGCGGGTAGTGCGTGTTCTAAGGTTTCGTACTGATACGGCTGGCACTGCAAAAAGATATCTTTGCCCTTTTCCTCGGTGTCGTGCGCGATGCGCACACCAGCATGCCTATTTTAAGGAGAGAGATCGGCCATGAGCTTCCGGAGTTGCGCTCCATCTTAAGTTCGTGCGCAAAAGGATCTCCGGCTTACCGCCCGAGCACGCCAGTAGATAGAGACTTGCGTGCCATCTCCGAAGGCTTAGGCCACTTTGGCTCGGGCCGCTTGTGCGATTGCATTGTTAAGCAGAAGGCCGCCAAGACTTTAGACGTGAGACACACTGTGCGGACCGAGATGTCCGCCGACTCGAAAACAGCTGCGCCCCGTCCCCCATCTTTGGGATTTGTTGTGCACTGGTACTGGCATTCAAGACAACGCGGATGTACTAACCTCGTGCGAGATTTAGCAATCGAGCAGCCCATGCCGGGAATGCCGTTAGAATTTATCCATGCCTCGGAAAGGCGACCGCAGTAAACGCCGTCGGCCTAGAAAAGGGTTTCCACACCCCGTTACTGGATACTTGGACGATCCCACCCATGAAATCGTCTCCAGAGCTGCCGAACGGGCAGGAGAAAGCATTAGCACCTTCGTCGCGCGTGCCGTTCAGGAGCGTGCGGAGACAGTACTCAAGGCTAAATCCACTCCAAAATAGCTGAGCACTCACCAAAACGCACGCGAAATCTGGCTTGCTAATATATTGTAATAGTGTATTATGATATATAAGAGCCGTATTTGAAGGCTCCAGGAGAAAACAATGAATGCGCACAAAGATTGCGAGATGAAATCAAAGTGCCGCCAGACCAAGCCGAAGCGGTACCGGAAATTCCCATATGTACGTGTGGCGGAGATGTGGGGCAACGGCATGACGATAGGGCGGATCGCCCGCGCAACCAAGCGTGTGGACAAGGGCAACGCCAACGGC
>QHOM01000233.1 GCA_003218785.1 Verrucomicrobiota bacterium | reverse complement strand
CTGTGGATGATCCAGGTGGTGAAGAGTGTCACCGAGGTAGAGCAGACCAAAGCTTTGAGTAACTCCGAGTAACCCAAGTACCGACGAAATCACCAACACCCGGTCTAACTCCCATTTCACCGGTTGAGGCGGCACACTGGCATTGTCGAAGGCGATGGTCATAATGGGCACATCGTCCAGGAGAGCGAGCGCGATAAGCATGATCGCGGTGAGAGGAAAGAAATGGTAGTAGATCGATGCCAGCACCACAAACACCATGATGGCGATGGTCATGGCGATTCGATACAACACATAACTGGTCATCCTCTCGAAGATGCGCCTGGCTTCGGCAATCCCTTCGATAATTACCGACAAGCCGGGTGCGGTCAGAATTAAAGCTGCCGCTGCTCTAGCTGCCTCGGTTGCCCCGGAAACCGCGATGCCCACATCTGCTTGCTTAAGGGCGGGTGCGTCGTTAACACCGTCGCCGGTCATCCCGACGATATGCCCGTTTTCCTGCAATATTTTTACTATGGCGTACTTATGCTCGGGAAAGACTTGGGCGAAGCCATCGGCTTGATCGATTTTCTCGGCAGCGTCCAACGGGATTTGGCCTTTGATAACATCGCCCGGGAAGAGTTCCGTCGCCGGCTGGATGTTTGCGCCCATGTCCAACTTTAATGAGATCTGCCGGGCGATGGCTACGTTGTCACCGGTAACCATCTTTACCTTGACGCCGTACGCGCGAGCCCTTGCGATGGTGCTCTTGGAATCCGGTCGAGGCGGATCGAGCAGGGGGAGAATCCCCAGGAACGCCCAGGGGCCATCGTCCTGGGAAACAGCCACACCCATGGTGCGGTACCCTCGACTGGCAAAACCGTTCACCGCCTGCTGTGCTTTCTCCAAGTCGGTGCCAGAGAGCTTCGCCAGACCGAGAATCACTTGCGGCGCGCCTTTGGTTACCCGAAAGACTTTGCCCGAAGCATCCTTGATCGTAGCCTCCGTCCGTTTGTCCACCGGATCGAAGGGAACATACTTTTCTTGTTGATAGCTCTTAAGGACGGACGGGTCTTTGAGGCCGGCCATTATCGCGAGATCGATCGGATCGTTGTCCGCTGCGCGGGAAGCTAGCGATGCCATCAGAATCAATGTTTGCGTGTCGGTTCCGGACCAGGGTTGTGCTTCGCCGAGGGTCAGCTTGTTCTGGGTCAACGTCCCGGTCTTATCGGAACAGAGCACATCGACTCCTGCCAATTCCTCGATCGACTCCAGTCGCGAGACGATTGCCTTACTCCTGGCAAGCATACGAGCCCCCAGAGCCATGGTTACCGAGAGCACCGCCGGCATGGCTACCGGCACTGATGCGACCAGAAGGATGAGAACAATTTCGGCCAGCCGTAACAAGACGACCCGGCCGTAGTGGCCGCGCATGTCGAAAAGACGACTGGCCACCAAAATCACGACCAGCACCAGCGCCAGGATAATCAGAAAGTTGCCGATCTTCATCACGGCTCTCTGGAAGTGCGACACGCTTCCGGCGCCAGCCACCAGTTTCGCCGTGCGTCCAAAAAAGGTATTCCCGCCGGTCGCCGTGATTACGGCAACCATCTCTCCCTGTTCGACGATGGAACCCGAGTACGCATCCTGTCCCGATTGCTTGCTTACCGGCAAGGATTCTCCCGTCAGCGCGGATTGGTCGATGCTGATGTAGTCGCCTTGGATAAGCTTGCAGTCGGCGGGGACAACGTCCCCGAGGTATAACCGAATGATATCTCCCGGCACCAGCGTCCGCGCATCGACTTGCTCCCATTTTCCGCCGCGCAGCACGCGGGCTTTTAGCGCAAGGGAGCTTTTCAGCGCGTCAAGCGCATTGGAAGCCTGGTGTTCTTCCCAGAATCCCAGCAAGGCGTTAAACAATAGAAGTGAGGCGATGATAGTAAAATCGCCCCAGTCTTTTACGACCAGAGCCATCAGGGCCGCGGCCTCGATCATCCATGGTATAGGCCCCCAGAAATAGGCGAAGAAGGCGGAAAGCGCGCTTTTCTTTTCTTCCGCCAGCGCGTTGGGCCCGTACTTGTTGAAGCGTTCTTGCAGCTCAACGGGATTTAAACCGATCTTCGGATCGACTCCCAGCTTCGTCAGAGTTTCGGCGACAGTGGGACTAGTGGACCCGGTGGCATTTGGCGTTGGCATGAATAAATTCCTTGGCGCACTTAGTGGAAATCAGTGATAGCTTCGCGTGTCATCGAAGACCAGAAAAAAGGAGTCTGCAAAAAGATCACATCGCACCGACACTACTGGCCCGTTTTTTTGTTGCTTGTTTAGAGTGAAAATCGACTGCACGACTATTTCTCATGAATCGTTTTAGAAGCAGATTGCCAAAGCTATCGGAACTGTACGATCGGTTCGTCACTGATGACGCGCAGAATTTTTTCCGACGCTTTCCTGCACGGCTGCGTGATGAGAACTCCGCCACGTTTGGGCTCTACGAGCAGATTGAACGGTGGCTCAGTTACATTCCGGAGCCTGAATGGCCCTACTTCACCAACAAAATCAAACAGACAGTATTCTTGTGTGACCTCTCTCGACACCGATTCTGGGAACAGCTCCACGATGTCTTTAATGAAGCCCTTGGGGTCTTGACCCTTCGCACGAACTTTGGATGCGAGGAAGTACGTCTCGTTCCTCGGAAAGATTCCTCTACGCCGGATCTCGCTGGACAGCGAGGGCCACTAATCCACTATCTTGAAGTCAAGACGATCAATCATTCTCAGGACGAGCGCGACAGCTGGTATAAAGAAGATAAGTTGAAGCATACGACACTTCTTCCAGAGGCACTCAAGAACAAGATTCAATCTAGTTATCGCGAAGCTGTGTCACAGCTTAGCGCGCCAGATGATGCTAAGACGGCGAAGAAGATCGCGCTCTTGGTATTTAATCCCGACTACAACTTCGATCCTATCGATAAGCCACTTGAAGAACCAGTGCGTGCGTATTTGATCGATATTGAGAAGCCTAGTTTCGAGATCATCTGCCGTATAATGTAGCACGCCGGAGTCTTGGTGAAGGCGGGCTCGCACAGACGCGTAGGGCAACGAGCGTCGGCGCGGTAAGCAGGGCGGTGGCTACAGCGCCATCACGCGTTAAAAGCGCAGCCGCGATTAAGATAAAAAGCCGGTCAGCGGACTGGTCGCGGCGGCCGCGCCCAATTTTTCGGCCAGTCCGATTTCGCAGGCTTCGCGTCCTGCTTCAATTGCTTTTTTGAATGCTTTCGCCATGCGAACAGGATCGGAAGCAATTGCGATGGCGGTGTTGACCAGCACGGCATC
>QHOM01000022.1:17183-18411 GCA_003218785.1 Verrucomicrobiota bacterium | reverse complement strand
GATAAAGTGTAAATGTCGCCAAGGGCTACAGCCAACGATGCCTTGGAGAGCTTGTTGAGGCTGTCGCCGAAAAACAGATTATGCTCGGTCAGGTAAAGCTTGCCAGTTGGGTGCCCCAGACCATCGTCATCGAGGAAATATGACACCTGGTAGCGGTCTCCTCCCGAAGAGGCCGGCGTCGCGTCTGCTGCGCGCGCAACCAAACCGATCGTGGCCGTGTTATTGGGGTCGCTCCCATCAAGTATGAGCGAATTGATCACAAAGCTCGTTGAAATAAAAGAACTGGGATGCCGCAAAGTCGGGAAAGTCGACCACGATGAACACAAGAAAGCTGGGAAACTCGGATTTGATGATCACCCCGATCGGGTTCGACCCGTGGGCTGTTGGCGGCTACAAACAATCCGGCTGAGGCCGTGAGATGGGACACGAAGTGTTGGAACCCTACACCAAAACCAAAGCCGTGGTCGTATGGCTGTGAGTTCGTCTACGTGTCGTTAGGCCTTCGTGGTTATCTAGAGCTGCCAAACCTTCACGAAGTTCGCAAAATTCGGGAGAAGATCGCCGGCTGCGTGGAGCAACATGAGCGCGAACAGATTCTTTGTTCGGGACCAAATCACGCCAAAGAGAATCCCGCTCACCGCGAGCACCACGATCGAGTAAGCGAGCGCATCGAGCACACTTGGATTTGGACCCAGACCTTCCACGTTTCCCGCTTGACGAAAAATGAACCCGGGCGCGTGGGCCAGCCCGAAGATGAGCGACATGAGGACAACGCCGCCAACCTCCGATTTGAACCACGCAGCGAGCCGTGATTGCACGAGAGCACGAAAGAAAAATTCCTCGACCAATCCTACTTCGATCGTAAGCCAGACGAAGCACAGCGGGAGGCCGAAAAACAATTCGTAAGCAGTAAATTTTCTCTCGCGCAGTGGCGCGGCCGCACCGCCGAGAACATATTGGAAAGCGATCAGTGCTCCGCCCACGAGCAGAATGAGCGGCAAATGATTGCGGCGGAGGGCGCGCAAACCTTGAATTTGAATTCCGAAATCGCAGGCCCGATAACCGAACAGAAAGCGAAAGATCCCGAAGGGAATCGCAACGAACACGATCACCTTCTTTGCCAACGTGACAAAGAATTTGATTTGCGCCGAATCGATCCATGCCCGCGGAAGAGAATTGTCGATCCATTGCAGCCCGCCGATGAGATAGATCGACAATGCGATGATGC
>QHOM01000022.1:0-17171 GCA_003218785.1 Verrucomicrobiota bacterium | reverse complement strand
GACAACCAGCACAATCAGCGCTCCGCCGAGCTCGAAGTTCTTGTTTTGCGAAAGCACGGCCAGACCGCTCACGTAAAGGATCAAGCCAACAATCACGGCGCGATTGCGACAGAGCGCTTCGAGCTTCTTCGCGGTCGGTTTCATCGGCTCCAGTTATCTTTTGGATGCATTCCAAAGCGCCTGCGGAGTCAACGAAACCTGTTTCCTACTTTCTACTTTGTGTGGAACAGCGGGCGTTATCTTCCTCGTCGCCGGCCGCCTCTTCGGTCATCTGCTGGCGCTGGGCGATAACGAAAGCAAGGCGTGATCGCGGTGGTTGGGTATCGCGAAGAATCCACTGCTTCCCCTAAATTTTTGGACTGCGCGGACGCGTCCGCGCTTTTCAACGCGGCGACATGTCGGCGCGCTCCAGAGACACCGGCAATCTTCGCGCGCCCCAATCGCCGGCGCGTTGCTCGAATCTCCCGGCGATTTTGTGACCGCAAGATCGACATCTACCGTCTTCAAGATTCCATTCGCCGAGTTCGTACCAATCGCGCTCGATGAGCAAATCGTCGCAACCAGGACACCACGTGCTGCCGCCTTCGCGATCATGCACGTTGCCGGTGTACACGTAGTGCAACCCTTTTGAGCGCGCGATCTCGCGGGCGCGGGTGAGAGTCATCGACGGGGTATGCGGTTTATCGAGCATTTTGAAATCGGGATGGAACGCCGTGAAATGCCACGGCACGTCGGGCCCGAGATTTTCCGCGAACCACTCAGCCGCGTTATGCAGCTCCGCGTCGCTGTCGTTCTCGCCTGGAATCAGCAGTGTAGTGACTTCAAACCAGACGTTCGTTTCGCGCCGGAGATATTTCAGCGTGTCGAGCACCGGCCCGAGCTGAGCAAAACAAAGCCGATGATAAAACGCATCGGTGAACGCTTTAAGATCGACATTTGCCGCGTCCATGTTCCGGTAAAATTCTGGACGGGCATCATCGGTGACGTAGCCGGCGGTCACCGCGACGGTTTTGATCCCGCTCGCGACACGCCTGTGCCACGTCAATCGCGTACTCGGCGAAAATCACCGGATCATTGTAAGTAAACGCGACCGATCGACACCCGAGGCGTTGCGCGGCCAGCGCGATCTGTTCCGGCGACGCTGCATCCGCGAGCTTGTCCCACTCGCGCGCTTTGGAGATGTCCCAGTTCTGACAAAACCGGCAGCCGAGATTGCATCCCGCCGTGCCGAACGAAAGCACGCTCGTTCCGGGCAAAAAATGGTTCAGCGGTTTCTTCTCAATCGGATCGACACAAAATCCGCTGCTCCGGCCATACGTGGTCAACACCATCCGATCACCGATGCGCTGCCTGACAAAACAGAATCCGCGCTGTCCTTCATTGAGTTTGCAAAATCGCGGACAGAGCCGGCACTCGATACGCCCGTCAGACAACGTCTCCCACCAACGCGCCGGATAATCGGATTGCGTCAACTCTGCAACCATTGGCCGGCAATATCGCTCAGAAAATCAGGAACGCAGGAAAAGAAAAACGGACAGATCGAAACGTCGGAGCATGTACAGATTTCGCTGATTTTCGCAGATTATCTTCTTTAAATCTGTGTAAATCGGAACCGAAGGAATCCGTGGAGAAACTGGATCAGGAAATGAGGAATGCATGACCTGTAGCGGCAGCCGTGTCGGCTGCGTCAGCGCGTTACGGCTAGTGCAGCTTGCACCGGATCAATTCGGCAAGGCGAATGAAATGATGGTATCCTTCGCACGATAGTTCGCCCAAAAGAGCTCGCCATCAAAAGTAAGCGAGCGGCACGCGAACGGAACAATCGCAATATCTTTCACTTCGGGCTTTTCCTCTCGCGGATCGAGCCGCGCGATGGTCCAGCTCTCGCCGTTCTGTTCCGTCCCGCGCAACACGTAGATTAATCCATCGACAAACGCGTGGCCGGAGACTTCCGCGCCGGCCTCGATGATCCCGAGAATGTTGCCTCTCGCGTCCAGCTTCAGGATCCGATGTTTATACCACTGACTCAAGTAAAGATGCTGGCCATCGTAGCTGAGATATGAACCGGTAAACTCCGGACAAGCGATTCGGTCCCTCTCCCAAAAGCCTGTGTTCGCAATGAACCGACGAATGTAGCGATCATCGTGGGGGCCTTCGCCGATTGTAAGACGAAGCGTCCCGTTCGTTGAGACCGCCGCCCACGGAATGCCTGGCGCTTCTGTCTCCTCGAGCACTGTCCACTTATCCGGATCAATTGCATAAATTCGACGCAGATCGCGCGAACCCATCCAAAGCACGTTGCGCTTTCCGTCCCACGCCAGCGCCTGAGGCGTCACCGCAGGCGAAGCGAACCTGCGCTTTTCAATAATTTGTGCGTCCGCCATTCTCTCAACTTTCACTACCGACTCTTAACAGTCTAGTCAGTTCGTGATCGCTTGCCACGCCGAAGCCTCCGGCGTATGCTGATCGCCAGTTTGAAGTTAGGCACGAGTAACATTGGTTCGAGTTTAAAGTCGTGCAACAAACGGCGAATAGAGTTGATTGCCCTCTGATTATCTTCCTGCCCGCCCGGCAGCAACGCGCCCACGACTTCGCCGCTGGAGCGTTGAAGGGAGGACGCTGACGTTATCGTTTGGTGATAACGAAAACTCCCGCCCGTTTACCATGTACGAGGACAGCTCGTTTTTCCCAAATATTCCGAACCGCCGTCACTTCTGGGAAAACATCGACTAACAGGCGCAAGAAACGCTGTAGCGAAAGCCGTGTCTGCTGCATTTCCGCTAATGGTCCAACGAATGGTCAGCACAGAAGCCGTCCCTCCAAATTATCTAAATGATTGGCATCGGAGGCTGCCGTTGCTGATTAAAGAGAGGAATTACTCCTCGGTCAGTTCCTCGACGTGTGGGCGGACGTCTTCCGAATCGCTAAGTCCACGCCGCCACTCTGGCCGAGCGAATGGTTCGCCCCAATAATCGGTCACCCGAACAACTTCTCCATTCCTTAGCTCCCCGATCGATACATTCCGATACACTCGTCCATCTCCGTAATCGCTGTTCCATTCAACCACAATTACATCGCCGCAGGAGTGGCGGCGCGTGACGCCAAGCTTGAGATTTTGAAAGTGCGATTCCACTTCTGCAATCCTCGCTTTGCCGCGAAGGATCTCCCCGCTCTGCGGCCATCTTCGCACCGCATCATCGGCAAGCGGCGCGCCCAGCAGACGTTCAACGCGAGTTTCATGATTGGCTGATTTTATTACCATTTTCATATTAAAGCGCGCGAATCCATTTCTTGAGCCGCGCCGCCTCGATTGAGATCAAGCGGGGATCATGGAAGGCGTGAGCCAGCAGCGAGACGCCTTGCGTTGCGGACAGAAGATGCACAGCGAGCCCGCGCGATTCGGCTCCTTTGCCGAGCGCCTTGAATTGCGCCTCCAACCATGCCAGAGCCTCGGCGAACAATACGGTCGCTTTCTTCGCGACCGCGCCGCTGCGCTTGTGCAGTTCAGAGCACAAGGTCCCGACAGGACAGCCACTGCGGGCCAGCCGGTCACGGTCGTCGATCTTGATTTGGACGAAGCAGCACAGCCGTTCTTTAGGAGAATCTGCCTTGTCGAGTTCGTGCAGCAAAGTTCTCAATCGCGAAAGGCGTTGCTGGATAATGACGTTGCCAATTTCATCCTTCGTTTTGAAGTAGTAGTACATGTTCCCAAGAGGAATCCTTGCCTCTTTGGCGATGTCGGCCAAGGCCGTGGCACGGAACCCGTGTTGATGGGTCACCTTCATGGCGGCCTGAATTAACCGAGACCGTTTTTCCACCTTCAATCTTGCCATATGCTCTTTCTTTTAATAGTCAGTTGACTAACTTAATATTATGCTGGAATAGATACGGACGTCAACAGGCGTTTGTCAGGGTTAGGACTTATTCGCGAAAAACCACACGGAGAATGAACACATGAAAATGAACCACAAACCAACCCTGCACGCGAACCAAGTGAGGGCCGACAGCAATCGCGTTTTCGAGCTCATGATTTATCACACCGTTCCAGGCAAAGCGGAGGCTCTCGAAGGGATCTTTCGGGACGATTCAAAGCTGATGGCCCAGCATGGCGTCAATGTTATCGGCTTCTGGGTACCCAATGAAAATCCCGACTGGAAGGACACATTTGTCTACGTTGTGGACTTCCCTAGCCGGGAAGAAGCGAAAAAACGTTGGCACGAGCTTCATGCCGACCCGGCGTCTCGACCGTATGTGGATGCCGCGAAGCCGATCTTAGAAAAGGTGGACGGAAAGTATAGGGTGGACGAAGTGTACATGCGTCCGACGGATTTCTCGGCGATGAAGTAGCGCCGGATTTGGCGAAAGTTCGATTCTCACAACGCTGATTTCAACCATGGGGGAACGCCATCACATGGGACAATTAGGAAATTGTGCTCTCGTTTGCTTTCTTTTGTTTGTTCCACAATTGACTGGGGCTTCACCGAATACCTGGATCGCCACCTGGGCAGCCAGTCCCCAGTCGGCAGCGCCCAATCCGAAACAACCACTGCTCAATATCGAAGACCAGACAGTGCGAGAGCGCGTGCGGGTCTCTATCGGAGGACCTCAGATACGCATTCGCCTGTCTAACGAGTACGGTTCCGCGCCCGTCATGATTCCAGCAGGAGCGCCGGTGCTCAGCGACCCAATGGCCTTTCCCGTGACTCCCGGAGTCGAGATCAGCATCAGTCTCTATTTCCCCGGACGCGTCACTACCCCGACGCTGCATCATCTTGCGCTCAAGCACGCGATAGTGTCGCAGCATGGCGACTTTACTCGCGAGGAAAGATAGAGGGCGGAACGACGTCTAAGTCTTCAATCTTGGTCAGCGCTGTGCTCGTTCCCGCGCAGCCGTCCCAGCGTTTGGTGGTAGCGTTTGGCGATTCGGTCACCGATGGCGATGGGTCCACCGTGGATGCGGACCACAATTGGCCAAGCGATCTCATCCGTCGTCTGGGAAAGATGCCCGAGGGTTCCAAGGTGGCGGTGATCAATGAGGGCATAGTCGGCAACCGGCTGCTGAACGACTGCTTCATTGCCAGCGCCGGCTGCTTTGGTGTCAGCGCCCTGGCTCGCTTCGACCGGGACGCTCTGGCGATGCCTGGCGTCACTCACGTTGTGCTGCTTGAAGGTGTCAATGACATCAGTTTCCCCGGCGCAAAGCTGGGCGGGAGCTATCTTGCCGATCCATCTGATGTTCGTGCTCCCGAAGATTTGATCGAGGCCTATCGCCAGTTGATTTCCCGCGCGCACGCTCATGGGATCAAGCTGATCGGCGTCACGATCACTCCTTTTGAAGGTGTAGACATTCCCGGCTACTACTCGGAATCGAAGGAAGCGACTCGACAGGCGGTTAACAAATGGATCAGGACGAGCGGCTCGTTTGACGGCGTGATCGACTTCGATGCGGTGCTACGCGATCCGGACCATCCCAGTAGACTCTTGCCGAAATTCGCTTCGAAAGACCACCTTCACCCTAACGATGCTGGCTATCAGGCCATGGTCGATGCAATCGATCTGGCTTTCTTCAAATAAGGTCACTCGGGTCACATGGCGTACGTCGCCGCAAACGAAAAACAGCTCGCCGAACGTGCCCGCGAGCGGAGTTGTACAAACCCGCGCAGCTAGGTGGTCTCAATCACAGAGAGAATATTCCCGGCCGGATCTTTGAACCAAGCAATGGTAGGTCCGTTCCCGCGCATAATCGCTTTTTTATCCGTCTTGATGTCGGGCAGATCGTAAATCTCAAAACGCACACCGCGTTTTGTGAGCTCATCGAATCGCGCGCTCTAATTTTCGCAGATTCGAAGCGAGATGGATTCCGTGTCACCAATCTGTCTGTTAATCTGTCGAGATGGCAAAGCCGGAGGAAAAGACCGACTCGACCGCGCCGCGACCGATCGCGCCGCCGCCGGTCTCGCAGCATCTGCGCGAGCTGGCATCGCGGCCCGACGCGTGGCTCGTGCTCGCGCGCAATCTGATTCCGGTCGTTGGCATCTATGGCTTCGGCTGGTCCGCGGCGCTCGCCGTGTTTAACTACTGGTTCGACGGGCTGACCGCGCTGGCCGCGATCGTTGCCGCGCTGATTCCGCGCGCGCTGCGCGATGTCGCGCCGACCGATTTCGGCTGCGTCTCGCGGCGAAGAACCTCATGCGCGGCGCGATCACGTGGATTTTCCTCGTCGGCATCGTCGGTCTGCCGTACTGGATCGTTCTGATTCCGCTCCACGATCTGCTGCTCGGCGACGAACTGCGCCGCCAGCTTGCGCATTCTCCGGCACTCTGGCTCACCTTCGGCTCGCTCGCGGCCGGACATTTCTGGAAAGGCGTTCCACTTGGGCTATGACGCGCTGCCCGCCAACGAGCTGAAGCAGCGGGTGCGCTGGGATGTGTATCTCCTGATGCTGCGCGCGCTGGCGATGTTCATGATGGCCGCCCACGGCCTCGCCTTCATTCTAGTGCCGCTGATGGCGCTGCTGCTGAGCTATTTCGAGATCTGGCCCGAGCGCGTGCTCGGTGCGGTCTTCGGCGATCCGTCGCGGCTGTACGAATACGATCCGGACGATCCTGCGTCGAGCCGGCGCCGACGCTGACGGTGGCTGCGGCGTCGCGGCGAACGAGCGCGGGACACGCCTTCTCCATTTCTAAGCTTTGATTGCGGCGCGAGCGACGGGCGGTGATGGTTTCGATTAATTTGCAAACGTTATGCCGCGGTGTCCCTGGGCTACGACCGAACCGACCATTACTTATCACGATAACGAATGGGGCGTCCCTGTGCACGATGATCAGAGGCTCTTCGAGTTTCTCATCCTGGAAGGCGCGCAGGCCGGACTCAGCTGGATCACGATTTTAAAGAAACGAAGGAACTATCGGAAAGCCTTTGATGGGTTCCGCGCGGAGAAGATCGTTCGCTACGGCGCGCGCGATGTGCGGCGCTTGCTCGGCGACGACGGTATTGTTCGGAACCGATTGAAAATCGCGGCCGCGATCGAAAACGCAAAGATGTTTCTCGCCGTGCGCAAAGAATTCGGGACTTTCGACGCTTACCTGTGGCGCTTCGTCGGCGGCAAGCCAATCCAGAATTGCTGGAGGCGCATGACCGACGTGCCCGCGCGCACAGCCGAATCCGACGCGATGAGCCGCGATCTTGTGCAGCGCGGGTTCAAATTCGTCGGCTCCACGATCTGTTATGCGTTAATGCAAGCGACCGGCATGGTCAACGATCACTTGGTGACATGTCCGCGACACGCGGAACTCGGTGGTGTACGTGACCGCAAGTGAAGAAGCCGCTCGCCAAACCCGTGCACAAGCCGTATTCCAGTGACTTGAATTGTGATGCGCGATGCATCTAAATCCCTTTTATGAGCGGCTTCTTTGCGGAGTTGCAGCGCCGAAAGGTCTATCGCGTCGCCGCCGCTTACATCATCGCAGCAGGATTCATCATTCAAATCGGTTCGGCGATTTTTCCGGCGTGGGAATTGCCCAACTGGACGCTGCGTCTTGTCGTCGTGCTCTTGTTAGTCGGTTTTCCGGTCGCCCTGATTCTGGCTTGGGCGTACGACGTCACGCCGCAAGGAATTCAGGTCACCGCAAAGGTTCCTGGCGTGCATTGGCGCCGCAACATCATTACTCTCCTTGCCGCCGGGCTTGCCGTTTCCGCGGTTGCCGGATTTTTCCTGTTCCCGCGCGCTTCAGGGCGCAACGTCGAGAAGTCGATTGCCGTCCTGCCCTTTCAAAGCCTCAGCGATGAAAAGGAGAACGCCTACTTCGCCGACGGCATGCAGGACGATATCCTGACCAATCTTTCAAAGATCGGCGACCTGAAGGTCATCTCGCGCATGTCAGTCATGTCGTATCGGGGCGATGCTGTGCGCAACGCCCGCGAAATAGGCAAAGCGCTGGGCGTAGCCACGCTTCTGGAAGGCAGCGTCCGTCGGATCGGCAATCGCGTCCGGGTAAACGTGCAGTTGATCAACGCGAATAACGACGAGCACATTTGGGCGGAAGATTACGACCGGGATTTGACCGACGTCTTTGCCATTCAAACGGATCTCGCACAGAAAATCGCCTCTGCTTTGCAGGCAAAGCTTTCCCCAGCCGAAAAAGCGCGACTCGATAAGCGGCCAACCCAAAATCCGGACGCCTATCTGCTCTTCGTTCAAGCGCACGATTACGCTAATCGAACGGACATGTTTCGCGACACAACGCTGAAGGCCGAGGCGCTTTTCGAGCAAGCCATCAAGCTCGATCCGAATTTTGCCCTGGCTTTTGCCGATCTTTCCATGGTGGAGAGCTGGTTATATCACAGCTCCGACCCAGTGTCGGCCCGGCGAGAAAAAGCGCGTCTCAACGCGGATGAAGCGCTGCGATTGCAACCGGATCTTCCCGAAGGCCATCTCGCACTCGGTTTTTCTTATTATTATGGTGATCGCGATTACGAACGTGCTCTGGCCGAATTCGAGATCGCGAAACGCGGTCTACCAAATGAAGCCCAGGCCTACATGGCGATCGGCGCGATCCAGCGCCGTCAGGGCAGGTGGGTGGAATCAACGGCGAACTTGGAAAAGGCCGCTGAGCTTGACCCAAAGAACAGCTCGGTCCTCTTGAATCTCGGCTATAACTACATGGCCACACGAAATTTTGAAGCTGCCGATAAGATCTTTGATCGCGGAATCGAAGCTGCGCCGGAGTCGTTCGGCTCGCGTGCATTAAAATCGGAGTTGGCGATAAGATGGAAAGGAGACCTTAGCGTTGCCGAAAAAGAACTGGCTTCGGTGCCACCGGGAGTCGATCCGCAAGGCCTGGTCACGTTGGGCCGCGCAGGGGTCCTGACGTTGCAACGAAAATTTCCCGAGGCGCTTCAGGTGATCCAACAATTTCGTGGAGAGACATTGCTCGTCAGCGCCAGTGTGACCTGCCCGAAAGCTTCTCTCGAAGGTACGCTGTACTTGTATCTGGATGACCAAGTGGACGCGCACTCGGCGTTCGAGCGCGCACGGATCATCGCCGAGCGATTGGTGCGCGAAAGCCCCGACGACGCTGCTCGCCATGGGCAGCTTGGCCTGATTCTAGCCGGACTCGGCCAAAAGGATGCGGCCATCGCGGAGGGCAAGCGCGCAGTTGAGCTGTTGCCAGAGTCGCGAGACGCTTTCGATGGGCCAGAGGTTACTGCTGTGCTCGCGCAAATTTACGCGTGGACCGGCGAACACGATCAAGCATTTGGGCTACTTGATCATTTGCTCGTTGTTCCAAACGGAATCACCGTTCCCGGTCTCAAGCTCGATCCCATCTGGGACCCGCTCCGCAAAGATCCGCGCTACCAGGCTTTGATCGAAAAGTACGCGGCCAACCGCTAACGCGAGTCTAAGGCTAAATATGAACAGGGCCTACGGACTGAACATACCGCAAACGCTGGAAGAGGTGTGCGATCCACAGCGGCTCGCCTTACTCGTTTACGATATGCAGGTTGGAATTTTAAGTCAGATTGCGAATCCCGATAAGGTAACGCGGCAGGTTCTGAAAGTCCTCACAGCAGCTCGCAATGCCGGAGTGCGTGTATTCTTTTCGCGTCATCTTTCGTTACCAAAAGAACTGATGGGTATGTCTCAGTTCCGGATGGCCATGACTTGGCAACGAACGGATTCGCCTGACCAGGTCAATCCTTGGTTTTTGCGTGATGCTCCGGGATTTCAGATCACGCCGGAATTGTTGCCACGTCCCACTGAAGGCGTATCCGACAAACTGACGATGTCGGCCTTCGAAGGAACGTGGCTAGATTTCGCTTTACGGGATTGCGGTATCAGTGCCTTTATTATCGTCGGCGTAGCAACTGAAATCGGGATCGAACCAACGGCCCGACACGGAGCAGACCTTGGCTATATTCCTGTTGTCGTTACTGACGCTTGCGGCGGCGGCAATGAAGAAGCCGCAAAACAATCGATCGAAAGCTTAAAATTTGCGGGCGACACACTGGTTAGTGACACGGAAACGATTTGTGCCGTCCTCCGACAGCGATCCGGCCTTAGCAGATCGTAAACGTCAATCAGACGCGCGGCAGAAATTCTTCCCGCACAATCTTGCCGTTCTTCACCGTGTAAACGCCGACTTCCGACAACTGCATTCGTTGCTTCGAATTTTTGTCGGTTACGTCGGCGTCGTACTGCACGACAAACCGATCGTGCGCCACGAATGGTCCATCCGCTTTAAAACTGTGAACCTGCATGTTTTCCAACCACCAATCGACTTTGCCGCGGACGCCGTCGATGCCGCGCGTCTCCGGCGAACTGCCGTCCATGGTACGCGCTTCCACGCTCACGATGTCTTTGTCATACAGCGCGTCGAGCGCCTCGTGCCATGCTTGCTTGCGAACCAACTCCACCACTTTCTGTGCAACTTGTTCCGTATTCACTTTCCTCCTTTGTTTAGATCAACAATTACTTGCTGAAGAATTTCTCCAATTTATCGAGCGCGCTCTCCCAGCCTCGCGTGTGACCGTCGCGCGAAGCTTCGTTTGGCAATTGTCCGTGGGTCAAGCGCAGCTCCGTGTCGCCGTCGCGATCGGAGAGTTCCACCGTCACGATGCTAATGTGGTTTTCCCAATCCTCATCGTCTTGCCATTGCCAGGTGAAGACGATTTTCCTGCCAGGCTGCAGTTCCCGGTATTCGCCGCGCATGGTCATCTTTTCGCCATCCGAATTGGTGAGATCCCAGCGGAAGGCTCCGCCCACGCGCGCGTCCGCGATCAGCTCGCGAGTCTGGACATTTTCCGGGCCGAACCATTGTTTCAGTTGCGCCGGATCGGTCCAGGCGGCGTAGACTCGATCGCATGGAGCTTTGATGAGACGTTTGATTTCGAGTGAGAGCTTTTCCGATCCCTTCGTAGTCATGTTGTTGCTTTCTGCGTTTTTTCTACGAATTGCTTTAGCGATGAACCAATGATTTGCGTCCAGCCGGTTTCGAAATTCTTGCGGGCGTAAGCGGCTGTTTTCGGGAAAGTTTCCAAGCCTTCGTGCGTAAGTTTCAGCCGCGTTTTATCGCCCTTGGCGGACAATTCAAAAGTCACCAACGAATCGCCGGGTTGACCTTTGTAGCGCCAGCTGTAGGCGAGTTTCTTCTGCGGAGCCACATCGGTGACTTCGCAAAGATGATGATACTTCACCCCTTCGTGCTCGACGGTGAATTCAAATTGAAAGCCGACCTCAGGTTTGAACTCCTTTAGATCGAAATACCAAGCCCGCATCTGCTCGACATCGGTGAGCGCATTCCAAACCCGCGCGACCGGCGCGTTGAACGTGCGTTCCACGACCACTACTTCCGCTAATTGATTCTTCGTAGTCATACTGTTCAGCTTTCTGTTTAGGCATGGTACTGATCGTGGCGGCGAACCCAGTCCATGGTCGATTCTGGATTTTCGTCGCGTCCTTTCGGTACTAGATCGAGGAAATTGTAAGTGCCAACCAGGATGTCGAGCCCGCGCGAGTAAGTCGAATACGTGTGAAAGATGGCACCGTCTTCATCTTTATAGAACACGCTCAGCCCGGGCAGTTCATCCATCATGAATTCTCCCTCGGTGTAGTTGTAGTAAATCTTGTTCTTCGTCTCGTCTTCTTTGGTGAACGAGACACGATAATCGAAATTGAAATCGTTGCCGTGCGATGACAACCACTTGAAGCGCCAGCCCATGCGCTTTTTGTACGCTTGGAGTTCCGACAGCGGCGCCCGTGAGACGACCACGAACGTGACATCGCGATGAGGTAGATGCCAGTTAGCGCCGTCAAAATGATCGGCCAGATACGAGCAGCTTTTGCAACCTTCCTCCCAGCCCGGACCGAACATGAAATGATAAACAATCAATTGGCTGCGCCCATCGAAGAGATCGGCCAGCGTCTCCTTGCCGTTCGGTCCGTCAAAGACGTAATCCTTGTCGATCTTAACCATCGGTAGCTTGCGGCGCGCCGCGCCGAGCGCGTCCCGTTGACGAGTGAATTCTTTTTCTCGGGCCAGTAAATCCTTCCGGGCAACCAACCACTCAGCTTCCGATACGATTTCCGTTTGTTTCTCTTCTAGTTTCATTTTGTTTTCCTTTGGTTTGGGTTTCTTTCTTTCTTTCTGCAAAACTTACTCAGGGCGAACACAGCTAATCCTCCGCTCGAGGTCACGCCCGCGGCCATCAACGCCATGTTTACCACACACACGGGACACATGGCCTCAGGTCTTCCCTTTCTTGCCGGCGGCTTTGTTCGTTTTTTCCAAATACTGAGCCAGGCGATCGAGCGATCCTTCCCAGAATTTGCGATACTCTTCCACCCATTGCGCGGCCTGTTTAAGCGGCTTGGCCTCTAACTGCATTTCATGAATGCGTCCATAGCGCCGGCGCCGAAGCAGTCCTGCTTTCTCGAGCACGCGCAGATGTTTTGAAACCGCGGGCAACGACATCGCGTGCGACCGGGCCAGATGCGTCACGCATTTATCGCCGTGCGCCAGGTGCCCCAGGATCCGGCGCCGGGTCGGATCAGCCAATGCGGCGAACGTGCGGTCCAGTGTGTTTGAAGAATATTTAACCATCTGGTTAAACATCTAGCCAAATAATCCCACCATGCAAATAAAATTTTTGGCCAAAGCTTCTCGCCAGCTGGTCCCAATGGAGCGGCAAGACGACGTTCCTGCAGATGCTCTGCGGACCCCGGGAACTCAAACAGCCGTTGAAGAATACGCCGTGCGGGGACGCCGGTGGATAGACTGCACTGGCCGCATGGTGATGCGACCGAGCGACGGGAAGTCGCGAGTCAACAAAGCCGGTGACTTCATTTACATCAAACCCGGCGTGCCACACGAAGTCTTCAACATGAGCGACACCGAGCCCGTCGTCGCTTTTGTCACCCGCTCGTCCGCCGACGAGTGGGACAACATTGTTCCTTACGATCGCAGCCAGCCGGATTGAAGCGCTCAATCGTTGCACCCTTTTCCTCTAGAAGCTACAAAACAAACTAATCCGCAGATTTACACAAATTTGAATCAGGAAACCAGAGCCTGCCCGCCGTGGCGGGAACGCAGGAAAAGAAAAAGGGACAGCATTTACGGGATTAACAGGATTCAGAAGACGGGAACAAGAGGCAACAAAGAGAACAAAGGGCCAGGTGAACTTCTGCGATCCGCTCTTTCTTAGCTTCGTTTCCTTCTATTGAAACGCTGGTCTGGACTGTAGGGACGCTGGCGGCGTCCCGCCCAATGTCATCGGGAAGGAAACTGCTTCCCCACAGAAGAATCGTGATCATGATGTAGATTTAGAGATCGCTGTTATGAAAGACGACAAAGACAACATCCAACTCAGCGCGGTAGAAGATCACGATGGGATATTGACCATTCGTGGCGGCGGCGCCCGCCGGGATTGGAACGGCATTCACTATAAGCAGGGGATGTCCGCCAAAAATGTGGGCACAACTAAATTGTCGGCCAACATTGCCACCATTCCTCCCGGTGGCGTGGCGTATGCCCATATTCATGTCGAGTTCGAGGTAATCCTCTATATCCTCGAAGGAAAAGTGCGCCACGAATTCGGATCCGGGCTCAAGAAGGTGTTGGAGAACAAAGCCGGCGATTTCATTTACATAAAACCGGGGGTGCCTCACGAAGTCTTCAATATGAGCGACACGGAACCGGTCGTGGCCTTTGTCGCCCGCTCATCGGCAGACGAGTGGGATAACATTATTCCTTACGATCGCAATCAGGCTGACTGATTCGTTGCCAATGCCAAAGTATCTTGTCATTAGCACGAGCGGTAACCCCGACAGCAACAGCCGCCGCATTGGCCGGGTCGCGCTCGCGCACCTGCGAAAGCGAAACGTGGACTGCGAGTGGATCGACATCAGCGAAATGGACCTGCCCCTCTGTGACGCAGACCAATGTTACGGAATGCCAGGCTCGAAGAAATTAAGCACCGCAATTAAAGCTGCGGACGGGGTCCTGGTCGCGGCGCCGATATACAATTATGATGTCGCCGCCGCGGCGAAAAACATGATCGAACTCGCCGGCAGCGCGTGGGAAAACAAGGTCGTCGGCTTTCTTTGCGCGGCTGGCGGCACTGCCAGTTACATGTCGGTTATGGCCTATGCGAACAGTCTCATGCTCGATTTTCGTTGCGTGATTATTCCCCGGTTCGTATTCGCCACCAGCGACGCCTTCGACGGCGACAACATTACCGACAAAAAAATCATCGCGCGTACCGAAATCGTGGCAGATGAACTGGTCCGATTCACCAAAGCGCTTCGCAGCTAGGCGTGTGCGTCTGTCCTCTCCTTGCCGCGTCTTGATTTGAAGAAGGCGGGTCCTCCTTCACGACGCAGCGAGCCTTAATACAAGCGCGGTCACGGACAACATGAGGAACACGACCGCCAGACCGAACGAGTAGTCGCGAGCGCGCAGGTGCGTGACGATGGCACCAACAAAGAACAAGACAAGGCCGCCTGCGGCCGCGACTCCAATCAGTGGCATGGCTATTCCAACCAGCAGTCCAAGCGCCCCTGCTGCTTTGAGCGTGCCGAGCGTGGTTATCCACGATTCCGACACACCCACCCTGGCCATGTTGATGAGGATGGGCTTAAAGCGGATGAAATCGAGTGTGGCCGAGAAGATATTAGCCGCAGCGGCCAGGAGAGTGACAACGATGTAGGCGGTAAACATGGCGTCCTCCAATAATCACTTCGCAATGCCTACGATTTTGTGAAAATGTTTCTTTTGCTCGATCGCGTCGAGCATGAATGCTGCAACCGCTTTGCGGGAGAGACTAAAACCCATCTTGGGTGCGGCATCCTCCCGGCTGCGATAGGTGGTATAGTCCTGCTCGGTGAGACGTGGAGGCCGTGCGATCGTCCAGTCAAGACCGCTATTTTGCACGACTTCCTCCATTCTCAGTGAATCGCGCATGTGATTTCGCAGAATAAAACTAACGATTCGATTCGGAATACCGGGAAAATGCGCCGCAGCCGAGAGAACGACCAGCCGCTCAACTCCGGAACGCTTCATTGCGCGAGTCGTCGCAAATGCGCTGTCGTACAGAAGTGAGCTTGGTTTAAAGACCTCTCGCGGTCCTAGTGCCGAAAGGACCGCATCGTGACTCTGCATCGCCTTAAAAAGTTGGTTTTCGTCGATCGCGTTTCCCTTGAGGACGGTCAGTCGCTCATTTCTTAGGGTGATGCTTTCAGGCGAACGAACAAACGCGGTGACATGATGACCCCTTGCTGGAGCTTGCTGAACGATCTCGAGCCCGGTCCGACCAGTTGCTCCTATAACAAATAGTTTCATAATCGGCTCCTTGTTATTACGATTCTTTTGTTGCTTCTATTGGTGTTGCCCTTCGCAGAACGCTTTGTTTGCCAGCAAAATAATGATGCGACATCCGAATCAGATCCATTGCCGGCCCCAAATCCTCTTCATCGTTCACAATCAACGTGACGTATCCTGCTTCCGGGGCCCAACGGTGCGGGCGTGCTTTGCCTTCCGCAAGAAGTCGCTCCTGATCGCCTTTCGACAATCGAATGTCGCAGTGACCGCGCCCATGGGCATGCATGAACATTGTCCGTCCGACAAAAAACGCGTCTTCGTGGATTCCTGCATTCTGCCGCTCCGTCACACCGGGTAAGGACAAAATGGTTTGTCGCAATTCCTGATTAAGTTCCTCTCGTGATCTCATAACTAATCCTTCTAATCCAAGGTCTGCCTGTAACGTTTCATTGCGATGAACATCGCGACGACGGCGAAGAGCGCGATGGGCCACAGCTCTGATGCGATGTTTCCGATTCCATTTCCCTTCAAAAGAATTCCGCGGACGATGCGGACGAAATGAGTCAGCGGCAGCACTTCCCCTAGTGCCTGCGCCCAGCCTGGCATTCCGCGGAATGGAAAGGCGAACCCGGAAAGCAGCAGCGAAGGCAAAAAGAAAAAGAAAGTCATCTGCATCGCTTGAAGTTGGTTCTGGGCAATGGTGGAAAAGGTGATGCCGACGGCAAGGTTTGCGACGATGAAGAAAGCAGCCGCCACAAGTAATAACAGCAGGCTGCCGAACATCGGCACGTCAAAAAGGAACCGCGCTGCAACAAGAATTAGCGTGACCTGGACGTAGCCGACCAAAATATAGGGAATGAGTTTGCCGACGAGCACTTCGATCGGGCGCGTCGGCATGGAAAGAAGATTTTCCATTGTGCCGCGCTCCCGCTCGCGGGTAATCGCAAGGCCGGTCACTAAGATCATTGTCAAAGTGAGGACTACTCCCATGAGTCCCGGCACGATGTTGTAGTGAGTGATGGCTTCGGGGTTGTAGAGAGCGTGCACACGCAGATCGATCGGACCGTTGTTTGCCGCGAGCGATTCGAGAGAACCTTTCAAATCACTTTGCAGCGCGGTATTCAACGCGGTCGATAACGACCCAATCGCGTTGCCAGTTGTTCCCGGATCGGTCGCATCTGCTTCCACCAGAAGTTCCGGCCGATCACCGCGAAGAAAATCTCGGCTGAAATTTTCCGGAATGTTGATGACGAATTGCACTCTGCCGCGTGCCAGCAGATCGCGGCCTTCAGCTTCGCTCTTCACCTGACGAACCAGATCGTAATAGCCGCTGTTCCGAAGCGCCGAAAACAACGTGCGACCCTCGGGGCCCTGATCGGCCACGAGGACGGCCGCGGGCAAATGTTTCGGATCCGCATTGATGGCGTAACCGAACAGAATCAGCTGGAGCAACGGAATACCGATCATCATCGCGAACGTCAGTCGATCGCGACGCATTTGGATGAATTCCTTTGCCAGCATCGCCCGGAATCGCGCCATCGAAAACATGCGGGATTTTTTCATGACGAAGAGTTGTCCTTCGAGTTGTCCATCAGATGGATGAAGACGTCTTCAAGTCCGGACTCGACTGGATGCCATTTGTATTGGTCGGTCCTAAACGGCGCGATTCCATGCTCGAGCGCCGCGGCATCGCCTCCGCTCACGTGCAACATGTTGCCGAAAGCTACCGTCTGCTCCACGCCGGGACGTCCGCGCAACTGTTCGGTCAGCTTGGACAAATCCTGACCGCTTACAGACCAAGTCGTTAGGCGAGCGCGCGCGATTACTTCATCGACCGTGCCGTGCGTCAGCAAT
>QHOM01000021.1 GCA_003218785.1 Verrucomicrobiota bacterium | reverse complement strand
GTAACCTAAACGTTGCAGTGTGGCTTCCGCAGTTTTCGCCAGCGGCTCAAGGATCTCAATAGTGTAAACGTCTGCCACCAGCTCGGCTAAAACCGCCGCCTGATAACCTGACCCGCTCCCGATCTCTAACAGCCGGTCGCTCGGTTTCAATCGCAGTTGTTCCGTCATGAACGCCACGATGTACGGCTGCGAAATGGTCTGGTCGAAACCGATCGGCAATGGCCCGTCTTCGTACGCATCGCCTCGTTCATCG
The DNA here is from genome assembly GCA_003218785.1 of Verrucomicrobiota bacterium. Lineage (GTDB taxonomy): Bacteria > Verrucomicrobiota > Verrucomicrobiia > Chthoniobacterales > UBA10450 > Udaeobacter. The sequence continues at coordinate 18,117 of QHOM01000021.1, read as the reverse complement.
GCAGGGACAAACTCCTCGCGCGGCACCCTGGCCATTGCCGCAAGTAGCCGTTCGTCTTTCATTGCGAAACCCGTCTCACAGAAGAGAATACTGCGCACACGAATGGGGCGAAAGTGCGAGCTGCAATCGCTCTTACGTAAAGTTGTCGATCTCTCCCAGCGCAAACAAAAAGCTGCCAGGCTGTGAGGCGTGACGGCTGATTGCGAATTGCGGCTGGTTGTTTAGCTACCGCCGTCAGCGGGTTTGGAAGATATCTACACTGGTCGTGGACACCCCGCCCTCGATGCTGTATCCGCCCATCACCAACACGCCGCGATTGCCGTTCAGGAGTACCGCGACGTGACCGGCTCGGGGAATGCTCATGAATCCAGCCGCCGTCCAGGTCCCTGTCCGCGGGTCATAGAGATCGGCACTAGACACCGGCAAATGCGGAGCTGTGTGGCCCCCGGGCACCAGCACCCGACCGTCGGGCAGACGAACCACGGCATGCTCCGTCTCGCTGCGGGGCGCTGTCATATCGCCGGTCGGAGTCCACTGCCCCGTGTGGGGATCGAAGATCTCTGCCGAGGCGTACCGGGGCAGCTCTTCATCTCCCATGCCCCCGCCGGCGCCCAAGACCCTGCCGTCATGCAGAACTACAACCGCAAGATCATTACGCCCAGTACTCATGCTCCCGGTTAAAGTCCAGGTGCCGGTCGCTGGATTATAGATCTCCGCCGAAGCGATGGGTGTTAGGTCGTCCGCAACGCCTCCCACCGCCAGAACGCGGCCATCGTGGAGCACGACGTACGCGAACTCGGCACGGGCGACGTTCATGCTTCCCGTGGGAGTCCAGGTGTTGGTCGCCTCATCGTAGATCTCGGCGGAGTTCAGGGCGTTGAACGGGGGTCCAAATCCGCCTGCAATGAGGACCTTGCGCCCGGGCAGCAGCACTGCCACGAAGTCCTCGAAGCGCGGCTCATTCATCGAGCCCGTAAATGACCAGGTACCGGTGCTCGGGTCGTAGATTTCGGCGCTATCAAGGAAGTTGAAGTCCGCGTCGGCGCCGCCGATGACCAGCACGCGGCCGTCCTCGAGGCGCACGTCAACCGCCGCGGCTCGAGCCGAGTTCATAGGCGAGATGAGCGTCCACTCCCCCGTGTGCCAGTTGTAGATTTCGGCGTCTGGGAAGTTGGGTGGAAAGATCGTGCCATCATACCCCCCAGCCACCAGGACATCGCCGTTGAGGAGTTTGGTTGCCGTGAAAAATGCGCGCGCCTTATTCATCGGATTTGCCGGCGTCCAGCTGATCGCCTGCGCCAAAGCTGCTGGCGCAAAACTCGCCGCTGCGGCGGTCAGGATAATTGCGGCGGCAAGGCAGCGGCATTTCTTAGCGCCTATCCCGGTTTTCAGAAGCTGGATGATGTTTTGTTTGTTCATGATTTTAATCTCCTTTTTGTTTATCACCGCGGATTCTCGTTTTAATGGAAAAGTCCAAGCGCTGACAAGTTTTCTTTTCACTTTTTTGGCCTTCTTTGATTTCTCGTTGTTGAGGAGCTCATTTCTGGCCGTTCACGGATGTACAGCCGGAAATTTCGGCTGAGGTTACGCGGAAATGCGGAAATCTTTTGAAAACCGCGGATTACCCGCAACGGCGGGCAGGCTCCGGATGTCACGGATTGGGAGCGGTCAGGCGGAGATTTCTAAACAGAAGATAACAAAGGGAACAAACATTCTGTTCTGCCCAAACTAGAAAGACCTTCGCTTCCTCCTGTTAGAAACGAAACGAGATTGCGGCTTCAAGAAACGAGCGCAATGGCTCGATCGGAAATGCGCGCGTCGAGCGTCGCCAGTTTCATTCGATGTCTTTCGGCCAGTTCGGCAAGATACAAATCGGTAAATTGCCTGCTCGATTGTGCGTCGATTCTTTGCGGTGAAAAATCATCAGGGACAAATCGGCAGCGGTTCTTCTGAACAAATTCCGAAAGAGCGTTTCGGCAGGGCTGCGGTTCGGCCCGAAATGGAAACGTGTCGCCGCTGCTGATTCGCAAAAAGCCCAGTTCGCTAATCGGGCAAGTGGCCGTTTGTTTGCCGCGCAACCAGGCCTCAACCCTAGGCTGGTCTTGATGGTCCCGCCAAATTGCTGCAATCAGTATGTTGACATCAAGCAGGTAAATCACGGCGGAAACTGTTCAAGCGCTTTGAAGATTTCCTCGCGCGAAACCGGCCGGCCAATGGAAAGCAATGAGTGTTTCCCTTTTCGGCGAATGATTCGAACCTTGTTCCGTGGTTTTGGCTTCGGCCGTTCCATTCGAACCAAGACCAGGCGACCGTCGCCCTCCGGCAAAACGTTGACGACGTCGCCCGTGCCAATGCGGGCTTCCTTTCTAGCCTTGGCCGGTATCACCATCTGTCCGCGACCGTAAATTGTTGCATGCATGAACAAACCATGGCGTAAGCAATGCTTACACGCAAGAAATCTGTCAGAATCGCTCACAACCATCTTCCCCGGCAACTGCGGAATGCTTAGGCGGAGATTCTAAACAGAAGATAACTCCGAAGGCTTTCGCCCGATCATCGAGAAGGGAATCAGGTTGATATCAATGGCTCCGCCGCCTAGCGAGGCTCCCGCGACCCGCTTTCCATCGCCCATTTCCTGCGGCAGCCTGGTGAGAAAATCCGTTGCGTTTCGGACGCCTAATTTCTCGATGTCTCGGGGTCGATACGTATCAACTGGACTTGGGCCGACTTCTTCTGCGGTTGGAATGTTGGAACCGGTCACAATGACGCGTTCCACTTCCGCTACACCGGCAGTTTCTTGAGCGAATATGACCGAGGACAGCAGCAAACCCATTGTCGCTATGCCCCATCCCACGCACCACATGAATGGTCGCTTGATGATAGGTCCTCTCGTTAAACTTTCCGCTGTTTAGCAAACTCTGTGGGAAAGAACAAACGTTTTCCCAGACCTTATCTACCGCTGGCCGGCGGCTGCAAGGTCGGGTTTGTTCTCGTTTAATGCGTCGATGAATGATTTTTTGCCGGCATCTATCAAGTCTGCCATAGGATTTAGTCCTTTCTGGTCATTATTAAGGTACAGTCTGAAATTCAGGGCGAGGTTACGCGGAGCATTCAGAAAACCTGAGAACGCGAATGGCGCGTGAGTCGTTGCATCGGAACTGATGCAACTGCGAAGGTCTTCGCGATAGCCATCGGAGCTTCGTGTGAATTCGCGTTAATTCGTGGTTACCGATCCGAAACGATCACAGCTATGAGGCAAAGAGCCGCCACGCGCTCAGGCGTGACGACTGATTCCCAATTGCTGCTCTTTAGCTGGTCGAACGTGCGCCCGCTCGCGACCCGTCTCAGATAGCGGATCGCGAGCGGTGCTTTATCTTCTGCAGTTGCAGGGACCAGCAAATCAATTAATCAAGTCGCAGACATTTGTAACTTGCCCGTTCCCGGTGTCCGACAGAAGATTGCCGTTTGGATCAAACACGAGGGTAAAATCTTCGATCTGGAACCGAATCCCGAATCCTGGCGTTGCTGGATCGAAGATAGCGCCGCGACCCAGGCCCCTTAGGATGGTGTTGCCATTCTGATCGGTGGTAACTATGGCCGGCCCAGTAAAACCATTAATCGTCACACTTTTCGTGGGATCGGAAAGATTCGTGAAAACGGCGGTGCTAGCTGGGGCGGTAACGAGAACACCACCACCTGGCAAACTAATCACCCCTAGCAGTCCGGTGGCTGTCTCTTGAACGGGAAAGCCACATACGGTGTCGGGAATAATGAACGTGACGGTAATTGGCTCTGGCGGGCCGCCACGACCCGAGCTGGCGCGTGCGAGCTCCGCTGTTGGGAGGGCCAATCCCGCCAGGATTAAACAAGTTGCGGCTGCCAGCCGTAATCTTGCGTTGGTTAGTATCGATTTAATGTTTTGTTTTTTTGTTGTGGTTGTTATGGCCATCACTGAGGTACAGCCGGAAATTTGGGCTGAGGTTACGCGGAAAAGTGGTGAGTGACGAAATAAAGGCTGCCACGGGCCGTGAAACGCGGAATTGTAGGGCGTCTGTGCCAGACGCCAATTTCTCAAAAGGATTGGCTTTTCACAGAAACGCCCTACAAGATGCTCAGCTTGGCGTTTTCTACTTCACCGGCTGTTTCTCTGAGGCCAATTCCTGAAAACGAGGATCGTTGCGGATTTGATCCCACACTGGATCGAGTCGCAGCGACGCCGGAGTAATCGGAAAGGCATACGGTATCTGCAGCAGCCGCTTGAGAATGGGAACGGCGTGATCGGCATCGCCCAGTAGAGCGTAGACATTCGCCATTCTCTCCTCTCTCGCGGGGCCCTCTACTGGATCTTTGGAAGTGGGCTGTATCGCCATGGCTCTTTGTCCTTCAGCGATAGCAGGGGCCGCTTCGCCCAAGCCCGCATAAGCCTGGCCCAAAAAAGCATGCGTTACGGCCGCGGCAAAAGAATCCGGCGCCATCTTCTCGAGCTGGCGGTTGAAATCCTGCGCCGCGTCCTGATAGGTGGCGCGTGCGGCGGCGACGTCACCGGAGCGTTGTTGACTCAAACCGAGAAGAAGTTTTTCGACGTTGCGTTCGTTACGATCGGTGTCGGTAGTCGGCGCTTTTGAGAGTATCTCTATGGCCGCAGCATAGCGGTGCTGGAACAGGGCGTAGATAGCAGGCAAGCTCGGATCGAGACGTGGATTTGCGAGCAGCGGTTCCATCGCCTGGAGATCGCCGGTCGCCAAAAAGAGATCCGCCTTCATAGAGACCAGACCGAGATCGCGATTTGCTGGCACCCACGCAAGGGCGCGATCAACTGTAGCTAGAGCTTCGGGAAAACGGCGCAGTATCCAATACGTAGTCGCGAGACTGTAGGAGGCGTGGATGTTGCGAGGATCAAGCTCAACGGCGCGGCGTTGCTCTGCAACTGCCTCGTCCCAATGGCCGAGCCGCCGTTGGAGTGCAGCGAGCGCTTCGATAACATCAGCGCTGTTCGGAAGACCCTTTTCGGCCTGCTGGAATTCCGCCAGCGCGCCAGTGTAGTCATGCGGTCCGCGGTAGAGGTAATGGCCAAGAGCAAGATGAGTTTCCGGTAAGTCTGGGGCAAGCGCGAGCGCGCGATCCAAGGCGTCCTTAGCTGCGGCCAGTCGCGCCGGGCTTGGATCGGTCCCTACCCAATAACTCTCGCTCTGCCCAATGGAGAGATATGCCCAAGCGTGAGCAAAACTGGGCTCCAACTTCACTGCCTCTTGAAATAACCGAATCGCACCATCCTCGTGCCAGCCGCCTGGAAACGTGCGGCCACGCAGATAAGCATCGTAGGCGGCAGGATTCTTCGTCTGCTCGGCTGCCAGGCGGGCCTTTTCTTGCCCGGAAAGATTGGCGCGCCGCACGAGCACCCGTTCCGCCTGGACACGCCGCAATTCCAACAGCGCACCGGCAAGACCAATGGCAACGACGATGGTAAGCGCCGCGATCAAGCTGGCGACAAGCGCTTTCCTCTTGCACCAGCGCCAGACATGCTCCAATTGCGAAGAGCGGCGTGATCGAATCGGTTCGTTGCGCAGAAATCGCTCGATATCTTCCGCGAGCGCCTCGGCCGAGGCGTAGCGCTTGGCCGGCTCCTTTTCGAGACATTTCAAGCAAATCGTCTCGAGGTCGCGATCTACTTTGGGATTGCAGAGCCGTAGCTGTCGTGGCTGCGTTTCCCAAACGATCCGCACGGTTTCATAGGTCGTAGCGCCAGCGAAGGGTGGATGGCCAGTGAGCAATTGGTAAAGGACTGCGCCAAGTCCGTAAACATCAGTTGCGCTTGTGAGCTGCGCGTTGTTACCGGCGGCTTGCTCAGGCGCCATGTAACTTGGTGTGCCTAGCACCTCCAGCGTGCGTGTGACGGTGCTCTCTGTTTCCACCAGCCGGGCAAGCCCGAAATCGGTCAGATGCGGTTCGCCTTTTGCGTCGAGCAGAATATTACCCGGCTTGACGTCGCGGTGCAGGACACCGTTTTGATGGGCATGATGAAGCGTGTGCGCCAGCTTTGCCATTAGTTCCGCCGCCTTGCGGCCTGGCATCAACTCGCTGCCGATGATTTTGTCGAGCTGCCCGCCTTCGATGAATTTCATGCTGAAATAGCAGGCGCCGTCACGGTCACCGATTTCGTAAATCGGAACGATGCGCGGATCGTCCAGATGGGCGGCGGCTTCCGCTTCCATGCGAAACCGCTTCACGTGTGCTTCTGTCGCCCAGTGAGCGAGGCCAATCACTTTGAGCGCCACAATCCGGTTGAGACTTTTTTGCCGCGCTCGATACACCACGCCCTGGCCGCCGCGTCCGATTTCTTCGAGCAATTCGTAATCGCCGAAATCTTTCAACATCCGCGCGATCGTTGGTGCAAACGCTTCGTCATTTTCGTTCTCGAGTGAGGCGAGACCAGTCCGAAACAGGCAGACGCTGCAAACTCCCTGTGGCGCATCCGCGAACACGGTGCCTCCGCATTCTGCGCAAACTCTCTTGGCAGTTGTCATCCTGTTTTCCGGCCGATTGATCGTCCCCGCCTGTACTGCCGGAAATTCTTTCACAGGTTACGTTTGCAATACGGAAATGAAATGTCGCAGCTCATCCTCGACGTCGTCCGGCACCGCGACCGTGTGGGCAATCTCTTCGTGCAACAACTGCCGATAGCGATAGCGCAGGCGGTGAAACGCTTGTTTCACGGCGTTTTCGGTCATTTGCATTTCGGCGGCAATCTCAGCCTGCGACGGCTGGCTGGATTCCCCGGCGAGTAATTCTTTCAAGCGATCGAATAACGGCAGTTTGCCAGCGGCTTCATATTCGACTCTGAGCCGCGCGAGCACTTGCTCCAGTAATGTTAATGCCCAGCGCCGCTCGTAAATGCGATCCGCGCTCAATTTGTGTGCCGGCTCCTGGTCGGCGCGTTCGCGCGCGAGCAAATCGTCCAGCGAAACCAGAGGCCGGCCTTCGCCTCGTTTGACGGTCATCTCGCGATGCCGCGCCTTGGAAAGAAAATTCTTGACCGACGCCAGCAGATAAGAACGCAAACGTCCCCTTTCCTGCCTGACAGTTTCGAGGTCCCGCCGTTCGAGCAACCGCGCAAAAAAAGCTTGAGTGAGATCTTGCGCTTCCTCCGGCTTATAACCTTGCCGCCTGACGAACCCGTAAAGTGGCCACCAGTACGTTCGGCAGAGCTTTTCCAACGCCGCGTTTGCCTCTGTTGATTCGCCTCGCGCTGCCAGCACCACGCTCCAATGCGTTGTAGCAAACGCGATCGCACCATCTTGCGCGCTTCCGCCAATTCCGCTTAATGAAGTCACTTTATCGTTAGCAAGCACGCGGCGATCCAAGTAAAAAGTCGTACGAAAATCAAGCATCCACTCTGCTAATGGAAAAGTGAGAGGTTCCTCGACTGCGCTCGGAATGACAATTCAGAAAAGTTTCCCGTTTACGAACTACCATTCGAGCGTTTCAATTAGGCCGTGACCCAGCATAAGAAAATCTTCGGAACGGACGGTGTCCGCGGGGTCGCCAATGTGGAACCGGTCACGGCCGAGACATCGCTGAAGCTGGGTCGCGCCGCCGCGCACGTTTTCACTCAGCTCAATCCGCGCAAGAACCCAGAGGGGACGCGTCCCAAAATAGTGCTCGGCAAAGACACCCGTCTTTCCGGTTACATGCTCGAGAACGCGCTCGTCGCGGGAATCACCTCACTCGGCGTCGATGTTCTCATCATTGGGCCGCTGCCGACGCCGGGCGTTGCTTACATCACGCGGTCGCTTCGCGCCGATGCCGGCATCATCCTCTCCGCGTCGCATAATTCGTACGAGGATAACGGAATCAAATTTTTCCGGCACGACGGCTACAAGCTGGACGATCAAGTGGAAGAACAAATCGAGCAGCTCGTTTTCACGGGCGAAATCGATTCCATCCGGCCGACTGCGGGAAAAATTGGACGGGCCGCGCGAATCGATGACGCACTCGGCCGTTACGTCGAATTTGCCAAGGCGAGCTTTCCTCGCGGGATGTCGCTCGAAGAAATGCGTGTTGGTGTCGATGTTGCCAACGGCGCAGCTTACAAATCAACGCCGTGCATTTTGCGCGAGCTGGGCGCGGACGTCGCCGTCGCGCACAACGAGCCGGACGGCACGAATATCAATGACGGCTGTGGCAGCATCCACCCCGAGGAAATTCAGCGACTCGTCAGGGAAACCGACGCAAACGTCGGCATCACGCATGATGGCGACGCTGATCGCGTCCTGCTTTGCGACGAGAACGGCGAGATTGTGGATGGCGACGAGATTCTCGCCATCGCAGCTATCGATCTTTTGCGTGGCGGCCGGCTTGAGCAGAATACCGTCGTGGCCACGGTCATGAGCAATTTTGGTCTCGATGAAACGCTAGCGGCGCACGGCGGAAAAGTGACCCGCACGAAAGTGGGCGATCGCTATGTCATCGAAGAAATGGTGCGGAGGAAACTGAATCTCGGCGGCGAGCAGAGCGGTCACATCATTTTCCGTGATTTCACCACTACCGGCGACGGAATCATCAGCGCGCTCCAGATTTTGCGCATCATGCACCAGACCGGTCAACCGCTGAGCAAATTAAAAACCTGCCTGAACAAATATCCCCAGGCCAAACGCGATTTGGTGGTGAAAGAAAAACCGCCGCTCTCGGAACTTTCCGCTGTGATGAAGGTGGTAAACGAAGCCGAGAAAGAACTTTCCGGCAAGGGCCGGGTGCTGCTGCGTTATTCAGGCACCGAGCCGAAAATTCGCTTGCTGATCGAAGGCCGTGAATTCGACAAAATCGACAGGCAAGCGAACCGGATCGCCGACGCAATTCAACAAGCGATTGGAGCGTAGAGGGCTCGCCGCGGCGATCGCCTCACTTGCCATTTCCTGCTTTCCTGTTTTCCTGATTAACTTTTCTTATGAAGCTCGGTCGCGTAATTGAAGCGCTCCTTTTTAGCGCGCCAAAGCCACTCTCTATCCGTGAACTAGCCGCCGCGATTAAGGGCGCAGGGGCGGAGGAGGATCCGGCAGCTGCCGGACCCAACGAGTTTGCGCGCGTGACTGAATCGGAGATTGCAGCTGCGCTCGAAGAATTAAAGATCGAGTATGTTCAGGAGCAGCGCGCCTTTCAAATTATTGAGAAAGCGGAAGGCTGGCAGCTCGTTACCGATCCAGTATTTGCCAGGTGGGTGCGTCAGCTTTTCCCAGTGCCCAAACCGGCGCGCCTGACCGCGCCCGGGCTGGAGACGCTCGCGATCATCGCGTATCGCCAACCAATTACGCGCGCCGATGTCGAAGCCGTGCGCGGCGTGAACATCGATGGCGTGCTGCAAACATTGATGGAACGCGGCCTGGTCAAAATCGCTGGGCGGGCCGAGATCCCGGGCCGCCCGCTTCTTTACGAAACGACACAATTTTTTCTTGATCGTTTCGGCCTGCGCAATCTGGACGAATTGCCCAACGTGGAAGAATTGCGCACGCGGCATCTGCCGGTCGCGCGCCCTGTAGCCCCGACACATCGGGGTGATGCCGGCCGGCCGGGGTCACCGACCGCGGCAACAACGGTGGAACCCGACGCGCCCTCTGAATCGTCGCCTGCCTAATTCGTTAGGGCCGACAGGCACGACGAAGAACACGACGGCCACGAAGATGCTTCAATTTTCCGTCAGTTCGTGTTCTTCGTGGACTTCGTGGTTGAATTATCGACTAGCAACGCTGCTCATCGTGGTGCCGACAATCGCGTCTGCGCAAATCCAGCCATCGGATTGTGTGCGCGCCGCAAAATATTCCGAGGGCAAACGCGGGGTCTCGATGCTCGTCATGCAGAACGGCCACACCATTTTCGAGCACTATGCCAATGGCGGATCGGCTCGCGGTAGATGGCCGATCTTCAGCGGGACAAAAAGTTTTTGGGGAATCGCCACGTTGGAGGCGGTTGGTGATGGTTTGTTTAAGCTGGACGATCCCGTCTCCGACACGATCACTGAATGGAAAAGCGACTCACGTAAATCGCAGATCACAATCCGGCAGTTGCTGAACCAGACCGACGGCATTGAAGGCGCGTCGCGTCTTCAGCGTGCATCGATTCGCGATCGGAATGCGATGGCGATTCGATTGCCGACCGTTGCTGAACCAGGCTCGGCTTTCGTCTATGGCCCGAGTCATCTACAGATTTTTTCTGAGCTGCTGCGTCGAAAACTAAAAGGTCGCGGCACAATCGGCTACTTCGAAGGACACGTGTCGAACCGGCTTGGACTCGGTCGTCTCAACTATAAAAAAGACGCCCGTGGTAATCCACTGCCCGCAACAGGATTTGAATTGAACGCTAGAGAATGGGCGCGGCTGGGCGAGCTGGTCCTCGGCCGCGGCAATTATCACGGACGCCAAATTGTTCCGGCAGATTTGTTGCGCGAAGCCTTTGCAGGCTCACAACCAAACCCGTCATACGGCCTCACGTTTTGGTTGAATCAGGGGGCGCCGACTGGGCGCGAGATTGACATGGAACGAATGCTCGATCTGCCGTGGCAAAACGTTCAATGGACGGATGTTTGCATCTGCAAGGATGCGCCCGCCGACATGGTGGTGGCGCTTGGTTCGGGTTACCAACGCTTGTTCATTATTCCATCGCTACACGCATTGATTGTGCGGCAAGGATCAAACGCGGGATTTTCCGACGCACATTTTCTGCGGCTAGTGCTCGGGAAATCTTCGTAGCACAGGCATCCTTGCCTGTGGGGGCAACCGGGCGTCTCGCCTGGTTGACGAAGAAACCGGCAGGCTCGCCGCAGCGAGTCCGTCCGATGGCAGGCAAGATGCCCGCCGGCCCCACAGACAAGATGTCTGTGCTACGAACGTGATTTGACTTGCGCCCCCATTTCCTGAACGATTCACAACCTTATGAACAAATCTGTGATCGGTTGCGGAGCCGTGCTCGTCGTTCTGCTTTTCATTGTTGTTGTCGCGGCCCTCGCACTGGGCGGCAGTTACAATCGCCTCGTCCGCTTGCAGCAAACCGTCGATCAAAGTTGGGCGCAGGTGCAAAACGTCTATCAGCGGCGGGCAGATTTGATTCCGAACCTGGTGAACACAGTCGCGGGCGCAGCCAACTTCGAAAAATCAACTCTCGTCGAAGTGACCAATGCGCGTGCCAGCGTCGGCCGTGTGCAACTCGACCCAAACAAAGCGCCTAGCGATGCGGCGCAGCTGGAGCAATTCCAAGCCGCCCAGGGGCAATTGAGCAATGCGCTTTCGCGTCTTCTCGTGGTAGTTGAACGCTATCCAGAATTAAAGGCCAACCAGAACTTTGTGGGTTTGCAGGCGCAGCTTGAAGGAACCGAGAATCGAATCTCAGTCGAACGCGGTAACTTCAACACTTCGGTGCAAAACTACAACGTTGCCGTGCGCAGTTTCCCGACCAATCTAATTGCGGGAATGCTCGGTTTCCCGCCGCGGCCATTTTTCACCGCGCAAGCGGGCGCGGAGCGGCCACCCGCAGTGCAGTTTAACTTTGGCACGCCTGCTCCGGCGCCCGCCGCAACAGCGTCGCCGTGAGGTGACTCTGGATCATGCTCTAGTGGCGGGCGTGTCGCCCGCAGTCGAGCAGCCGACACGGCTGCCACTACAACGATTCTGCATCAACCAAGTCGCAGCCTGCATCGCGGCGTTCGCTGCGTTGCTGCCAAAAGGCTCGCAGGCCGCCGAAGTCATTCCGCCGAAACCGGACCGCTACTTTAATGATTACGCTGGCGTCGTTTCGAAAGAAGCCGCTCATCGCTTCAATGAGCAACTGGCCCAATTTGAGCGCGACACTTCGGACCAGGTTGTGGTTGCTGTGTTTCCGAAAATGCAGAGTGACTCTGACGTCGCGGATTACACGCAACGCGTCGCGCAAGCGTGGGGCGTCGGCCAAAAGGACCGGCGTAATGGCGTCGTGCTGTTTGTCTTTGTCGCAGACCGAAAGATGTTCATTGAGATCGGTTACGGCCTGGAAGGCGCGCTGCCGGATATTACGGCGTTCGATATCACTGAGTACCGTATCAAGCCGCATTTTCGTAATGGCGATTATGAAGGCGGACTCGCGACCGGCATCGATTTGATCTGCAAAGCCATTCGCGGCGAATACAAACGATCGGGAAAAACGGTTGCGGAACAACACGGCAACGCCGGCGCTCCCAGTTTCTTGCTCTTCATCACCTTCGTCATTGTGTTGATCGTAATTTCGAGAGTGGTGCGGCGACTTGCTGGTTACGGCTATTCATCAGGCCGAGGTGGTCCCATTTTTTTGCCAGTCGGCGGTGGGGGAGGAGGTTGGTCGTCCGGAGGCGGTGGAGGATTCAGTGGTTTTAGCGGCGGTGGCGGTAGTTTTGGAGGCGGCGGCGCCGGATCGAGCTGGTAACGAAATGCGAACGAAAGAATTCCTGAGCAAGCTCGAGCACGACCGGATCGTGCAGGTGATTCGTGAAGCGGAATCAAAAACGTCCGGCCAGATTCGCGTTTACATTCAGCGCGGCAAGTTGAATGCCGATCCGCTGACTGCTGCCCAGAAGAAATTTCACCGGCTCGGCATGCACAAGACAAGCGAGCGCAATGCCGTGCTTATTTTCGTCGCGCCCCGCGCGCATAAATTTGCCGTGGTCGGCGACAAAGCGATTCACGAGAAATGCGGCGAGGAATTCTGGCAGCGAGTTGTCGATGTGATGCGCACGCATTTTCAAAACGAAAAATTTAGCCATGCTATCGTCGAAGCCGTTGAGGAGATCGGCAAATTGCTGGCCACGTATTTTCCGAAAAAATCCAGATCTTCTAATGAATCGCGGGACGAGATTGTGGAAACGTGATTGGTAGGGACGGACCGCAGGGCCGTCCGTTTCAACACAGAGTCGGCGCCTGGCGGTCGCCGCCCTCCCAACAAATGCGACTTGCATTTCGTGCGACGTAATGTTGATTTATCCTCCGCAGCGAGTTTTTGAAGTTGCGCCGTTGGTCCCTGGGTTTCTGTCGCTGGATGTGAAACCGCACTCGCCAGGGGGAACCCGGCGCTTGGAGGAATTTCGATTTAAGATTTTCGAATTTCGATTGTCTGGCCGCAGCCGGTCTTCAATCGCCAATCGAAAATCGACATTCGAAAATTAGATATGCCAATCCGTTACGGTCGTTTTGAAATGCCGAAGACCCTCGTCAAAGACGAGAGCACAGCCACAGACACTTACGCCAAGTTCACCGCCGAGCCGTTTGAAGCCGGCTATGGCCACACGGTCGGAAATTCGCTCCGGCGCGTTCTGCTTTCCTCGTTGGAAGGCGCGGCCATCACTGCGGTAAAAATTACCGGCGCACAACATGAGTTCGCCACTCTTCCGGGCGTGGTGGAGGACGTGACCGATATCGTCCTCAACCTCAAGAAAGTGAAATTTAAGGCCGACGATCATGAACCGAGGAAGCTTTCTCTGACTGTAAATAAGGGGGGCGAAATCACTGCCGGTGACATTCAGGTGGTGCAAGGCTACGACGTGCTCAATCCCAAGCAGGTGATTTGCACGCTCGACAAGAAACATAAATTTGACGCCGAGCTCGAAGTGCGTGTCGGTCGTGGTTTTGCTACCGGCGATGAAAACAAACGCCCCGATCAAGCGATCGGCTTAATCCCAATCGACTCGATCTTTTCACCAGTCACGCGCGTCAAGTACGCAGTCGAGAATACCCGTGTCGGTCAGCGCACCGATTACGACAAACTCATTCTCGAAGTCTGGACCGACGGACGCCTGACACCGGATGACGCATTGCTCCAAGCCTCGGCGATTCTGCGGCATCACCTCGATGTATTCGTGAATTTCAACGAGGAGGTGATCGAATTCGACGAGACGCCGGCTGGTGTGAGCGAGGAAAATCTGAAGCTCAAGAAACTGCTCAACATGAGTGTAAATGAGATCGAGCTTAGCGTGCGGGCTGCGAATTGTTTGAACAACGCGAACATCACCACCGTCGGGCAGCTTGCTCAAAAAACCGAGGCCGAGATGCTGAAGTATCGCAATTTCGGCAAGAAATCGCTCAACGAAATCAAAGACAAACTGCAACACCTTGGTTTGAGTCTGGGAATGAAATTCGATCCGGGCCTTGTGGACCTGCCGGCAAGCGGTGATGGTGCCAGCCCGAATGAGTCTGCTGCCAAAGAATAATTCTTCGATCCGTCAAACCATGGTCGGCGCGTCATGAGGCACCAGAAAAAGACGATCAAGCTCGGCCGCACGGCCGAGCACCGCAAAGCGCTGCTGGCGAATCAGATTTGCTCATTGATCGAACATCAACGCATCAAAACAACGCTGGCCAAAGCCAAGGCGGTTCGACCGCTCGCGGAAAAGATGGTCACCCTCGGCAAAAGAGGATCGATTCATGCGCGCCGGACTGCCCTGGCGACATTGCGGCAAAAGAATGCTGTCAAGAAACTCTTCGACGACATCGCGCCGAGATCCACGGACCGCAACGGCGGTTACACGCACATTGTGAAGCTCGGCCAACGCAAGAGCGACTCCGCTGCCATGGCGTTCATCGAGTGGGTGGATGCAGGACAATTCATCGAGGAAAAAGCGGCGGAAGAAAAGAAGGCGAAACGGAAAGAAGCGGAGCCAATCGCAAAACAAAAGGAACCCGCGCGCAAACCAGAAGAACCAGCGACGAAAGAAGAGGAACCGACGGCGCCGCCGGCGGAAGAACCGAAGCCGAAAAAGCGGAAATGGTTCAGCCGAAAATCGGCGAATGAAGAGAAATAATTCTGACAGCCGCTTTGTTTATCTGCCGAGCCGAACCCGCGCAAGATCGATCGAGCAGTTGTAGAATTCTGGTAGATTTGCTTTTGCTTGGAAAGCAACGCCTGATCAATCAAAATCTGGATTGTGCCGGAAATTTCGCGGTTCTACGGAATCATTATTCGAATGTTTTCCGAGCCAACGGAGCGTCATCATACAGCTCACTTTCACGCATATTATCAAGAGAATGTCACTGTCTTCTCCGTGTCGCCTGTTTCGCTTTTAAGCGGCTCAATGCCGCAACGCCAGCAGCGCTTAGTTGAGGCTTGGGCCGAATTGCATCAAGCCGAACTACTAGCCGATTGGGAATTGCTGCGGAACGGAAAAAGACCTGCACCGGTTGATCCTTTGCGGTAAAATGCCGGGATGCAACACTCGATTCATCGCGTCACTGGTTGCGAACAAACAGCGCCTTACACTTTGCGCGTCCGCTTCGAGGACGGTGTCTCGCGTACGATCAATTTTGAGCCGATCCTTCGTGGAGAGCTTTTTGGGCCATTGCGCGATCCCGAGGAGTTTGCGCGGGTTAGCATCGATCCCGAGGTACGGACATTGGTGTGGCCTTCAGGGGCTGATTTCGATCCAACCATATTGCATGATTGGCCTGAACACGAACCTGCATTCAAAAAGGCGGCCGCGAGGTGGGAGGATGTCTCCGCGAACACAAGCACCCATTAGGATCATGTTCTGGCACAGCAGGCTATAAATCTCATGACTCCCAATCCCTATTTGTTCATCGTCATTTTCGTCGGCGTCGCGTTGGTTTTCCCATTGATCCCGCTGGCGCTGGCCTGGCTCTGGCGACGATTTTTCCAGCCGCCAAAGCCGGGCGCCCAAAAAAATGCCATTTACGAATGCGGAGTCGAGTCAATTGGCGAAGCACAGATCCAGTTTCGGTCGCAGTATTATCTTTATGCCATCATTTTTCTGATCTTCGACGTGGAAGCGATTTTCCTGGTGCCATTTGCGGTGGCCTTCACGGGTTTGCCCGTCGGGGCGTTCGTCGCGATATTGGTTTTCCTCTTGCTCCTGATTGAAGGTCTCGTCTGGGCTTGGGGAAAGGGCTGCTTAAATTGGGCTCGCTAACGCGGTAGTTAAAAGCGCCAAAAGGGTTACATTGTTGCAACGGAAACGATGAGCGAAATCGACGAGGCGCTTCGCAATGAACTGCAACGACAGGGAGTCTGGGTGACTTCGATGCAGGAGCTTTACAACTGGGGACGCAAGAACTCGATTTGGCCGCTGCAATTTGGGCTCGCCTGCTGCGCGATCGAGATGATCGCAACTGCCGCCTCGCGCTACGATATTGCGCGGTTTGGCGGCGAAGTTTTCCGGCCATCGCCGCGTCAGGCAGATCTTATGATTGTCGCCGGCACGGTGACGAAAAAAATGGCGCCGCAAATCGTCCGGCTCTACAACCAGATGCCCGATCCAAAATACGTGATTTCGATGGGGGCGTGCGCCATTTCCGGCGGGCCTTTTAAGCAAGGCTATAACGTGCTCAAAGGAATCGACCGTTACATTCCGGTTGATGTTTATATTCCCGGTTGCCCCCCGCGGCCAGAAGCGTTGCTGCACGCTTTCATGGAACTGCAGCGCAAGATCGACAGTCAAAAACTGACGGGCGCGAGCAGGGCCGAGCATCTCGATCCGGCGGAACCGAGCGAATTCCCGGTGCCATCATTTGGCGAGCACGATTTGGAGCCGCCGGCAAATCGGGATGTGTTCCATCCAGCGAAGATTGAAAGGCAGAGTTAAAAAAGTTAAATGAGTTACAAGGTTACAAAGGGAGATGCTCCAGCTTTGGAGCGCGGGGCGGATTCCGAGAAAAGTTCGTTCCAAACTTTTGAGGATTTGGAAGTTTACAAATCTGCGCGTGAGTTTCGCAAGGTCATGTACGGCGTGACGCGCCGCTTGCCTGACTTCGAGAAGTATGACTTAGTGAGTCAGATTCGGCGCGCAGCAATTTCGTTGACCAACAACATTGCAGAAGGTCACGGTCGCTTCCATTATCCAGACCAAATACGCTTCATTCTTCATTCGCGCGGTTCACTAGAGGAACTCGTCGACGATCTCAACGTTTGTCTCGATGAGAAATACCTCCCGAGTGACGAAGTGGCCAAGCTGAAAGAGCAAGCTCGGTGCGCATTAATCTTGATTAATGGGTACCTACGCTATCTCCGAAGCCATTCCTCCTCTGTGCGCGAAACCGATGGCGAAGCTCCAACGACCATCGATTCGCTCGAAGATCTGCCGTTGTAACTTTGTAACCCTTTTATCTCTTGTAACCTGCTGATGGAGTCTTTAGACGAAATCAAAGCGCGCATCGAAGACGCCGTGCCCGGCGCTAAGATCGACATCGTCCCGAATCCGGGTCCGGCAAATCAGCCGTCGCTTCTGATCGATAACGAACACGCGCCCGCGATCGCGCAGTTTCTGCGCGACGATCCGGCGTTGCGATTCGACTTTTGTTCAAACGTGACCGGCGTGGATTGGCTCGATCGAACAGTGAAAAAGACTGTGAAAGTGAAAAAACTCATCGATGGCGAGGAAAAGGAAGTCACGGAGACAACGGAAGAACATTTTCCGGGTTATCTCGAAGCGGTCTATCACCTTTACTCGATGACGCATAAACAGGGTCCGGTGATTATTCGAATGCGGACCGCCGATCGCGTAGCCGGAGCGCGCTTGCCGTCGCTGACCTCAATCTGGCGCAGCGCGGAGCTCCAGGAGCGAGAGATTTTCGATCTCTACGGCATCCGGTTCGAAGGCCATCCAGATCTGCGGCGCATTCTCATGTGGGATGAATTTGTCGATCATCCGATGCGCAAAGATTATCGCGAACCCGACGATTACGAATACGAGCCGACGCCTCACGACGATGTGCTGGAGAAAGCAAAACAACATTATGCGCCGCGACCGCAACTGGACGGCGCGGAACAAATTACAGCGAAGCTGTGAATCGTTACAACCGTTGCAATGTTACAAGAGTTACAAGGTTACAAAAGGTCCCGCGCGTCTGCCATTGTAACGATGTAACCCTTGTAACTTTTTTGACTTCGCAATTCGCATGAGCGCCACTATCCAAACGCTGGAACCAGCCGAGCGGCCGCCGACGACAATGGGTTCGCGGCTCGATGGGGAGCTGCTCGAAGTCTCGATGGGACCGCAGCATCCATCCACGCATGGGGTGTTTCGCATGAACGTCGCGCTGGAAGGCGAGATCGTGCGCAGGCTCAAGCCGGTCTTCGGCTATTTGCATCGTAATCACGAAAAGATCGGTGAGAACGCGA
>QHOM01000225.1 GCA_003218785.1 Verrucomicrobiota bacterium | reverse complement strand
AAACCTTACGTCGTGCGCTTCGTGAGTTTCACGAATCAGGTTCCCCAATTCGCGTCCCAAAATTTTTTCGAGTGGCTGTGGATCCTTCCCGACGACGGCGACCTCGACTTTACGCTCCCGCAGAGACGCCGCCACTTCCAGCCCGATAAAGCTTGCACCGATCACCACCGCGCGCTTCGCGTTCTTTGCCTTGTCGATGATGCGCCGGCTGTCGGCCAGAGTCCGCAAATAACAGACGTGGGGCAAATCGTTCCCCGGAATTGCGAGGCGAACAGGCTCGGCGCCGGTCGCCAGCAACAAAGCGCCGTAATACAACGAGCGCCGGTCCGAGAGCGTCACCTCTTTTCGTTTCGGATCAATCGCCTTGACTTCGGTCCGCGTTAGCGTGTCGATCTTTTGCTCGCGATAAAAATCCGGTGGCCAAAGCGGAATCCATTCTTCAGGGGCTGTTCCCGCGAGATAATCTTTGGAAAGGTTCGGGCGATCATAAGGCAGAAATTCGTCCGCGCTGATCAACGTGACCGGACCGGCGTAACCTTCACGGCGCAGCATTTCGGCTGCGGCGCCGCCGGCTGCGCCTGCGCCAACGATAACCACACTTGCCGGCGACGAACGCGACTTTCGCGCCTGTTTGTTGTCGGTCTTGCCGGTCACATAAAAACGCTCGCCGCGTTTTTGGATTTTCCAGCACGACGTGTCGTTTAGCGCCGGCGCGGCGATCGCTTCACCGGTGCGAAGGTCAAAACAGGCGTGGTGCCACGGACAACGCACCGTGTGGTCTACGATCAAACCTTTGACCAACGGCCCGCCGTAATGAGTGCAAGTCGCGCCAATCGCAAAAAGCTCGGCCCCGCGTTTGGCCACGAGAACCGGTTCGCCAAACGCGTATCCCAAAAGCATTGTCCTGTCAACCAACTCACCGATTTTGTATCCTTTCTCTAAATCGGGGCCCTCCAACTCGTTTGATGCCTCAGCCATAAAATTTTCCTTCGTTGCACCACATTAGAATCGCAGGCGACGAAGGCGAAGCGCGTGTGATGCGCTTACAGAAGGGATAAACTTTGCCCGCGATCAGCGTTGGGTTCATTATTATCTCCGGCTGGCCCGGCGGCGAGATGGTTTGCGTGTGCGGCGTCGCGGTAAAACAGCTACGCGATCAAAGCATCTGACCAGCCGATTATTGATCGACATTTGTAGGATCGACTTTATAATACTTAGCAATGAGCGCTGACATGCTTTGTTGGACAGACGCGGCTAAAAGGCAGCGTGTCTCTTGGTCGGCGCGCGCAATCTGGCGATAAAAAGCGACCGTTGCTCGACGGGCGCTGATCTGTCTCTCTTTCGAAGGGAGATCTTGTCTTCGCGTCAGTCGAGATAATCCACGACTTATGATCCTATGTTAATTGTGATGAAAGCCAGTGCCACCGCGCACGATGTTGATGCGGTGGTTGAAATAATCCAGGCAATCGGACTCCGTGCCCATCCAATGCCTGGAGCCACGCGAACCGCAATCGGTATCACAGGTAACGAAGGTCCCGTTGACGGCCGGCGTTTTGAAGACTTGCCCGGTGTCGCGGAAGTCATTCGCGTCACTAAA
This sequence comes from Verrucomicrobiota bacterium, assembly GCA_003218785.1. Taxonomy (GTDB): domain Bacteria; phylum Verrucomicrobiota; class Verrucomicrobiia; order Chthoniobacterales; family UBA10450; genus Udaeobacter. The sequence goes on along the minus strand of QHOM01000225.1, from coordinate 389 downwards.
CCGTACAAGTTGATCACGCTCGATCTGCGTCCAGAGAAAACGATCGTGCGCCTTGGCGATGCTACCATTGGCGGGGGCGAACTCGCGATTATCGCAGGACCGTGCGCGATCGAGAATCGTGAACAGGCGTTTGCCGTGGCAGAGGCAGTGCAGCAGAGCGGCGCGCGTTTCTTTCGCGGCGGCGTGTGGAAGCCACGGACATCGCCTTACACATTCCAAGGTTTGGGCGACAAGGCGTGGGAAATTATGGGAGACATCCGTCAGGCGTTCGGTCTAAAGATCGTCACGGAAGCGGTCGACGAGTCTAATGTCGATCTTATCGAGCAGCACGGTGATATCATTCAGATTGGCGCTCGCAGCATGCAGAACTTTTCCCTTCTCAAGAGGGC
>QHOM01000224.1 GCA_003218785.1 Verrucomicrobiota bacterium | reverse complement strand
GGCGGACCGGGTGGTGCCGCGACGGCAATGTTCCTCGTTCGGGAAGGCATTAAGCCAATCATCCTCGAACAGGAAGCGTTCCCACGCTTCCACATCGGCGAGTCCAATACCGGCGAATCTGGCCAGGTGCTTCGGCGACTCGGCTTAGAGAAGGCGATGATAGAGAAGGAGCATCCAGTCAAGCACGGCGTCAAGGTTTTCGGCACGAGCGGCGTGAATTCCTGGTATGTCCCCGTTTCGGCCCGCGATAAGGAGTGGAATCTCTCATTCTCAACCACATGGCAGGTGCGGCGGAGCGATTTCGACTCGATGATGCTTAAGGAAGCAGAGGCGCGCGGGGCGACTGTCATGCCGGGCACCGCGACAAAGCCGCTACTGGCCGACGACGGCGCCGTTCGGGGCGTAACCGTTCGCTGGCCCGACGGTAAGGACCAAGACATCGAAACGCAGATAGTGCTTGATTGCTCGGGCCAGGCAACCTTTCTCGCCAACCAGCGTGTCACCGGTCCGAAATATGTCGGCAACTACGACAAGCAGGTTGCCTTTTTCTCGCAAGTCACCGGTGCCGTCCGTGGCTCGGGCGTTTCGGGCGAAGAGGCGAAAGACAACACTCTGATCTTCTACGCGAAGAAGTTTCACTGGGCCTGGTTCATTCCACTCGACAGGGACGTCGTCAGCGTCGGGATGGTCACGCCCCGCGCTGACTTTCTGGCCAAAAAGCAAACTCCCGAAGAGTTCTTCCGGAATGAGCTTTACAACATCAACCCAGAAGTTCGGCGTCGTATGCCCGAGATGAACCTGGTTGAAAAGGTGCATGTTATACCGAACTACTCCTACCAGGTGCGGGGCTTCTGCGGGAAGGGCTTTATCTGCATCGGTGATGCGCACCGTTTCATCGATCCGATATTTTCCTTCGGACTAACGGTGACCATGCGTGAAGGGGAGTTTGCCGCGCCGCTTGTCCGCGAGTACCTGGAGGGCAAGAGGCGTAACGGGGAAAACCCTTTCGCCGAGCACCAGATTTTCTGCGAGAAAGGGATTGATAATCTTGAAGACATGATCGACCTGTTCTGGGAGCAGCCGTTCGCCTTCGCGACTTTCGTCTATCATCGTTATCCCGAGCAAATGACTGATGCTTTTGCCGGTCGGATCTATCCGACTGAGCACCAGCCTTCACCAGCCGTCCGCGCCTTCCGCAAGATACTGAAGCGCACGCGCGAGTATGACCAGGACGACTACTCTGTGCCGATCGGTTCGCGCTTTCACCCAGAGCGGGCGGCTCTTTGGGAACCTAATTCCCCCGTCGCGACGACCGAGCAATGGATGGGGGCGCGGTGATTTGCCGGTCTTTTGTAAACTGCTACCAATACCATGGAAATACCACAGAAACTCAAAGAGTACATAGACAACAATCGCGGTTCTTTGCCACCAATAACTGATCCGGACGAGCCGCTACAGATTGACTCGCTCGGCGTGATCCGGTTGGTCGCATTTTTGGAAAGTGACTTGGGTTATCGGGTTGAGGACGAAGAGCTTATCGCGGAAAACTTCGCGACCCTGCGGCAGCTGGGAGAGTTACTTGCGACCAAAACGCCGACCGCGCCGACAGCAGAAGCCAAATCTTCGGCCTAGGAGGGTATTCCCACGTTTTCGGCCAAACGCGAAACTTGATCGCTCGGGAGTACCAGAGCTGTAGTTTACCCGGGCGCCAATAAAGCCGGCGGCTTCTCTGATGCTGCCTTTTGCTAAGCCGGTTCGAGCAGACACTTCTTCTGGAGAGGGCTGACGCCGTCTTAACTCTCCGTTGAGAAAAAAGGCGTCTCCCGCCAGGACGCCGACGTCTTCCCTTGAAAGTCGGTAGTGAGTTTCCACTACCTGAAGGTCCGTGCTGATCGAGAGGGTCGGGTACGCAATCCGTCGGTACTTGCGGACTCGCCCTACTGTTCGTTTGTTCGTCCAAATGGCGCAAAGTCACTTTTCTGGCGGGGGCTGCGCCTCCAATCATCAATGCCGCGATTGCCTGTCGTCTGAGCTTGGGGAGGCCGCGTTGTTTAGCCAAACAGAAAGATCGAGGCTGGCTTCTTAGAAGAGCGGCCTTCTCTTAAGCGCATCCAAGCTCAGCTTCAATCTTTCGGCATTAGCCAAGTTGGACTACGCAGGCTTGCGGACCAATCCAGAAGGCTACGGCTGGCATGCCCTCCTGGCCTTCGACGGCATTGATTAAAGGAGGTTCGGCTCACTCAATGACGAAGATCTAGTCGGCAAGCGGCGCTCGGTTGCTATCGCGGAGAGGGCAATGGGCTTTTCTGCAATGCTCACTCGTTCAGTGCCGGAACCGTGGGAAACTCTCCCTGCGATTGATCATTTCAACAAAGCACGTCATGACTCTTCCATGTTTCCGGCTATACTGAAAGGATTAACCAGTTAGTCAACTGTGCGCCCAAATGACCGATCGGCTCGACGAGTTAAGTCGGAATCGCGCGGCGCTTACTTTTCTTTTGCGACAATAATGAAAAAAATGGATGGTAACCGAGACATTCCAACCGGTGTCGTTCGCGCTTTCGTACTCTGTGGCGGGCCCGGCACCCGACTCCGCCCGGTGCTTGCTGACCGGCCAAAATCGATGGCTCTAATCTCGGGGACGCCTTTTCTCCAACTGTTGCTCGACAGGCTCAGGTCTCAGGGAGTCGGTGACGTGATTTTGGGAACGGGCTACATGGCCGAGAAAATTGAGCGCTACTTCGGGTGTGGAAACAAGTTCGCCGTGCGTATCCGCTACTCCAGAGAGCACGAGCCGCTAGGCACTGGAGGAGCCCTCAAGCTCGCCGAACCACTCATCAGCGACCCAGTTCTTGTTCTTAACGGCGACAGCTACGTGGAGTGGAGCCTTGTTCCAATGCTGGAACTGTTCACGGCCAAAGATGCCGTTTTGGTGGTCGTAGTGCAGGCAGTCGCCGACGTCACTCGCTATGGAAGTGTGGCA
>QHOM01000020.1 GCA_003218785.1 Verrucomicrobiota bacterium | reverse complement strand
GAACAGCATCAGCCACGGGATTGGATTGTGCGCCGCGTTAATCGGTGCGCCGATTCTTCTGCTGGAAGCGCGTCGTAGTACCCCTGGCTTTTTTCTCGGCACGGTGATTTTTGTTGTCACGATGTCGGTGTTGTATCTCGGATCAACGCTTTACCACGCGTGGCCGCAAACGCGCGGGAAATCCATTTTGCGTGTGCTGGATCATTCCGCGATTTTTTTGCTCATCGCAGGGACATATACGCCGTTCGCGCTGGGTCCGCTTCGCGGCATCGGTGGCTCGACTATTCTCGGAATCATTTGGGCGTTCGCGATTTTTGGCATCGTCATGAAGGCGACGCGTGGTCCATCGCGTCATCCGAAGCTGGCGATGTCTCTTTACCTTGGAATGGGCTGGTTGATTCCAATCGCGAATCAGCCACTTGCGTTCGCGATTCCATTGCCGGCGTTGATCTGGCTTTCGGCTGGCGGCATCGCTTATACGAGCGGCGTGTTATTTTTTGCGAACGATCACCTTCGCTATCGTCATTTCGTCTGGCATCTGTTCGTCCTTGCCGGATCGGGCTGCCACTTTGCCGCCGTCTTTTCCTGTACCGTGTGAATTCTGCGTAACTCAAGACTTCGCGCGCGCGATCAGCCAGAAAAGAATGACAGTAAGCAACGGAATCGAGAGCCAGGCGAGAATCGCCGGAACGCACCAAAGAACAAACAAAATCATGTCGGTCGCGCTCGCGGGTGAAACCGGTACCCGTAAACCAAGTTGATCGCGCAACGTCCCAACGCTGATTTCGTTCAGCCGCGATTCGTCGAAGCCGGTTTTGTATAAGTTCGTTTTTGCGCGCCGGCCACGCAGGAACGCGCGAAAAAGTCTCCTCGGCGCAACGACAAGGCCGGCGCCGAATCCGCCGAGGTTGAGAATCCAAGCCGCGCGATATCGCGCACAGCCGCTCGCAATTTCCCATGCGGCAATTTCCGCTTCGCCGGGCCAATCCGTTTCATACTCGGCCGCGATGTGATGCAAATCGTGCAAGCGCGCCGCCGCCACGCGTGATGGCAAATTAGGGAAATAAAAGGGAATCGGTTTGGACTCGACGCGCACCCAGCGATCGCCATAGCCGCCGTTCGGGCCGAGCTTGGCATCCTGAAAAAACAAAGCGCGCGCATTCAACAGGGAAAGGCTATCAGGATAATGAGCCATGATATTGGACAATTTAGGGGGTGGCGGGCTAATTAGCAGCCAGATGCTGACGATGGAACATGATGATCCGATCAACGCGAAGATTCTCGCAATCTCGGAGGACAAGATTGAAGGCTTCGTCCGCGAGCCGTTCGAGGCAATCGCGCGCCGCTCAGGGGTAGATGTCGATGTTGTGATGACACGCATCGTCGCCATGCTGCGCGCTGGAACGATCCGGCGCGTTCGGCAAACTTTGGTCGCTACGAATCTCGCTGATGGCGCGCTGGTGGCGTGGAGGGTTCCTGAGAATAAGATCGACGCTGCCTTCGACTGGATGTTCCAACGCGATCCTTTTTCGGGCCACGTGGTCCTTCGCTCTACCGACACCATTCGTGCTGGATCGGATTACAAATTATGGACAACAGTGAAAGTGCCGCACGGATTTTCGCTGCACGGCCATTGCGAATTGCTGGCGAGCAAAGTTGGTGCGGAGCGTTTTCGGGTGATGCCAGCGAAAGGAATTTTCACTCTCGGCGTTGGTCATGTTCGACGAAAAACAATTGAGCCGGGAAGCAGGGCGGATCAGCCGGCAAAAATGATTCCGGTGCAAGTTGTGGATCTTAGCGGGGAAGAATGGAAGGTTTTGCTCGCGCTCAAGCGCGAATTTGTTCCGGAAGAAATTCAGCCTACGCCATGGGCGGCCCGGGCAGAAGAAGCGGCTGTCTCGCTTGATGAATTCTATCGCGTCGCCGAGCAGTTGAGCGCGCGGAAAATCATTGGGCGTTTTTCAACTTTTCTCGAACACGTCAAACCATCGGCTGGCGGAGTTCGTGTGACCCGCTTCAACGCACTCTTCCATTGGGCCGTGCCGCCAGGTCGCGAAATTGAAGCGGGGGGCGAAGTTGGCCGCCATCGTATTCTTACTCATTGCTATTGGCGCGAAGCAGGCCCCGAATTTAAGAACGTCAACATCATGGCCGTCGCGCACGGCACGGATAAACAACTGCTCCTCAACCATAAGGCGGCCATAGATCGACATATTCGCTCGATCGGCATGCCGGTTTCCTACACGAACGTTTTCTGGGGCGGGCGCAGCGAAATCAAGCCGTCGGAAATTTCACCGCAAGTTTATCGCGAGTGGTGGGCAGAGCAGGTGAATCGTTAAAAGAGTTACAAGGTTACAATGTTACAATGTTACAAAAGGACAAGAGCGCTGATTTTGACCATGTAACTTTTGTAGCCTTTTAACGATTCACCTGGGTCAGCAAAACCGCTCTCTGTAACTGCGATCCAGATTACGCAAAAGGGCAATGGCAAACTTCTGACGATTGACTTGTCGATCTAATGCCATGGCCAGCGAAATTGCCCGGATTTGCAGTTCTCTGGGAAAATCTTCGAGTGATTGATTCACATTGATTCCGATACCGGCGATGGCCAGATGTGGCGCTTTGTCTTGCGCGCGCATCTCGACGAGCACGCCCGCAACCTTGCGTCCATCAATCTCGACATCGTTTGGCAGTTCGATAGTTGCTTTGAGAGAAAATTCGTTTTGGATCAGGTCTGAAATAGCTTCGGCTGCCCACGTCGTGAGTCGGGGGGAATTGTTGATGTCGATCCTGGGTTGCAACAGGATGGAGAACCAAAGCCCTTTCCCGGCCGCCGACTCCCAGCGATTGCCTCGCTGTCCTCGCCCTTCGGTTTGATGTTCGGCGAACAGAACCACGCCCTCCTTTGAATTTGACGTCGCGATTCGCAAAATCGCATCATTGGTCGAGCCAGTTTGTTCGAGCACGATAATTTCGCGACCAATGACGGTTGTGCCGAGATCGGCCCGCATCTCATTAACGATCAAACGATCCGACGCCTCAACCAGGTACATGGGTCATTTCCAAGCCGATGTCGATTGCGCGCGCGGCGTGTGTGAGACTACCCACAGAGACGTAATCCACCCCGGTGGCCGCAATGCGGTTCACGTTTTTTAAAGTGATGCCGCCGCTTGCTTCGAATTCGATATTGTCTTTTCTCAGCGCGACAGCCTCCCGAATTTGAGCGGGTGTCATGTTATCGAGCAGGATTGCGTCTATCCCCTGAATTTCGACGAAGGCGCGAACTTGTTCCAGATCGTCAGCCTCGACTTCGACACGGATGCTTGGTCGTTCTTGGCGAAGCTGGCTAATCCGGTCCGCAAGACTGGAGAGTCCATCAAGAGTAGCCAGATGGTTATCTTTTACGAGCACCATGTCGTATAAACCGAAACGGTGGTTGCCGCCGCCTCCGGCGAGCACGGCGGCTTTTTCCAACGTTCGCAGGCCGGGAGTGGTTTTTCGTGTATCCAAAATTTTGACAGGGCGATTCCCGACGGCGTCGACAAATTGGCGCGCCAGCGTCGCAATGCCACAAAGGCGCTGTAGAAAATTCAATGCGACCCGTTCCGCCTTGAGAATCGAACGGGCGAGGCCACGGACCTCGATGATCACATCCCCGGCAGCAATCTCATCGCCGTCACGCCGAATGATCTGGGTGTCGATTGATGGATCGACGTGCCGGAAAACCTCCGCCGTTGCCTCGGTGCCGGCAACAATGGCTTTTTCACGCGCGATGATGCGTCCGGTTGCGCGCAGCGTCTCCGGCACAAAAAAGTCGGTCGTGATATCACCTTGACCGATGTCTTCTTCGAGTGCAGCGGCGATCGGATCGTAACGGCTAGGCTTCATTGGATTGGGTTGGGCGCTGGGCTTGATAAACGCATCGCCCACGAACGCAGGTTTTCAAATTCGTCTGTGGCCCGGCAGAAAATGCAATTTGCGAGCACGTCTTCAGGGAGTTCGCCAGGCGATTGTTGATGTCTGTCATAAGAAGCGGCCGAGCCGGGTCAGCAGCGATCAACTCAGCTTCGTTGCTCGGATCAAGAGTGCCAACCACAACGGCTTCGCGCAAGACGCGCATGCCCCCTAACCGCCTTGGCGGTGGGATCAGACAGAAAAAAAGATTCAGGCGGCGCACGCTAAGGAGAAACCACGAATCTAAGAAAGCGTACTACCGCCCGAATCGCCTTAACCTACTGAGTTGGACAGTAACACCGGGTTCTCGTTCGAATTTTTTACGAAAAATCCGTGTGTCATGTTAATTCCCGGTGTTGAGGCGATTACGCCAAATCCCTGTGACGCGTGTTTCGCCCGATGATGTAGAGACAGCTGCCCGCTCGCGAACGCATGCGGAATCCCTCAGGGCGCAAACCATCCTATTCTGCGCCTGAGGACACGCACAGCTACAACCGCACGGGTGACCGCTAGACTTTGACCGCTACAGGAGATTGCCCTGCGCGGCTGCTCCTGCTCGGGTGGCCTCGTCACGCACTTCCTGGAGAAGCGACTTAAACTCGCACTTTTCCAGCGCTGCGATAAGCGCGGGATAGTCGGGCTCGATTTGGAGATCCTTGATGGCCACGGGCAATTCAAGATGACAATCCAGATCTACCATTTTCCGGTTTTGCAAAATTTGCTTGCGAGCGTTGGCGAGCTTCTCCCGGGTACGTGCGCTTTTGACTTTGTCCACATTCGCGAGCAACGGCTCCAACCCGCCAAATTCGCGAATCAATGCTGCCGCTGTTTTGCGGCCGAGTCCGATTCCGGGAATGTTGTCGACCGAATCACCGGTCAAGGCGAGCACGTCGCCGATAAGCTTCGGCGGAACGTCCCATTTTGCAGTGACCTGATCTTCGCCCAGCAAGGCGAACGCGTCCTTTGGCGAAGCCAGATCAGCCTTCGCCGTCGTGTAAACTTTTACGCAGGGTCCGACGAGCTGATACAAATCCTTGTCATTGGTCGCGAGCACGACTTCCGTCCGACGCTGCTTGCATGCGGCCATGGCATAACAACCCATCAGGTCGTCGGCCTCGGTATTTGGCAGGGAAATATTTCGGAAGCCCAGCAGGGGAGTGAGTTTTTGGATAAAGTCGAATTGCGGGATCATCGGCGTTGGCATCTCTTTGCGCGTCTCTTTGTAGGCCGGTTGTAATTCCACTCGCTTCTGCGGCACGCCTTCGTCCCAGACCACCGCGCCCAGTTGCGGCTGCAAATGTTTCACCATCAGCCGCAAGGTTTTTGTAAAGCCGAAGATTGCGTTGGTTGGTTCCCCCCGGGAATTGGAGAGATTCGGGATAGCGAAAAACGAGCGGTAAACGTAGTAATGACCGTCGATCAAAAGCAATTTCATCCCAAAGACAGGATTAACTCGATTAGCGGAATTTGAAAGCGGGTTCCTCGAAAAGCCGATACCGGATTCTGGATTATCGATTCTGCATAGGGACCAATGGGCCATTCGCTGTGCGAGAGGTGGATCGGCCGCTTCGCCGGACGATGCCGTTAAATTCTCGGCTTCGCCGACATTATTTTCTGGCATCGAGCCGGGACTGCTCGATCCACCAATAGCGCGCATTTGTGCTCTAGTCTTGCGCATGTTTCCGGAGTAAATGGGCGAAATGACGAAACAATGGATCGTGCGCGTGCAGGGCAAGGAATATGGTCCTGCGGATATCGAGACGCTCCGCGAATGGAAGACTGAAGGCCGATTGCTTGCTGGAAACGAAGCCCGGCGAGCAGATGTCGATCTTTGGACCACGGCGGCGGACATTCCCGGGCTCTTTGATGCGGGGACGCTCGAAGTGGGGAGCGGCGACGGGCTGACACAGCCGCCGCTACGGCGTCGCAGTTTTGCGCAGATTTTGGCAGAGACGTTTCGGATTTACCGGAATGGCTTTTTCCAATTCCTTTCGCTTACCCTTCTTGTGGTCTTGCCATCGGCGTGCGGTCAACTAGCCACTGCGTGGGTCCAAACCGGATCGAATGTGAATTTCGATCTCCAAACCCTCACCGTGGGCGCTTTCGCCTTTTGCATGACGGTGCTCACCATGGTCCTGTGGCCCGTTTACATTGCGGCCATCCAAATCCTCACTGCCGAAAGACTCGCCGGGCGCCGTATCGGTTTTGTCGCTGCGCTGAATGAAGCGGTGAAATTTTGGCCGCGCTTGGCCGCGCTGTGCATCTTCGTCTATGGCGTTTTCGCCTTGCTGACGATATTTGCGCTCGCAATCGCAGTGATGATCGTTGCAGGTGGGTCTTCGTTATTGTTGATCTTTTTCGCGCTGGCTCTGCTCGTAATTCAAATTTGGATGTTCGGGCGTTTCTTCATTAACGTTCTTTTCTGGCAGCAGTTTGCTGTTCTGGAAAACGCTAGCGTCGTCGATTCATTACGCGAAAGCAGAAACCTCGCGCGCAGCGGGCGCGATCTTCCGTGGTTTCAACGGCCGTTGTGGCGCGGAGCGTTTATCGTTTCAATTTGGGCAGCCTTTGTGCTGGCGATTACGCTTGGCCCGGAGTGGACAACGCTGCAGCATTATTTTAACGAGTTGACGACGACGCAAGATCCACAGGCGCTTCTACAAAAGCTCACGGAAACCCAGCAGGCTCACGGCTTCGATGTTCCCAGTTTCGGCCTGAATCTCTTGCAAAGGATCCTCCAGCCAGTACTCGGAATAGCATTTGTCGTGCTTTACTTCGAGAGCAAGCTGGGTGGCGAGTCCGATAGCCTGGAAACTTGAAAGCGGTCGCGCTCGGCGCCGGAAAAGTTTCATATCCGAGGTTGGCCGCGTTTCGCGCTCGTTTGGTAGTCGGTCGAAGAAATCGCATGCCGACGTTGCGGGAAGATTTTAAAGATGAGTTCGATGGTGGCAACAGACCCTTAGCCCTTGGAACCGTGTGGTGTGTGCCGGAAGTAACCAGTCCGATCTAAATCGCGAGCGACGCGTTAGATTGGGCCGCGCCAGCAGCTGCCAGTCCGGCTCGGACTTCCTCTTCCAAGAGTGATCGCATTGATCAAATGGTGCTCTCGCCGCGGCGGGATGCACGGATAGGAGTATGCACGATTGGAAAAAAACGGCGCGTAAAAAAGGAAGAGGAATCGCGCCAAACTCCGCTCCAACCTTCGATCAACAAACTTTATGGACTAACAAAGCGCCCGACCGCATTCGCCAGCCACACTTAACACCCCTCATAGGGATTAGGCGTTGGCATTCTTGCCCGAGGTGTGGGCGTGCAACAGGCCGTAAAGAGTGAGCTTCGCTGGGTTGCCGCTCGCCACTTTTTCAGAGCGCAACAGTAACGCGTAAGAAGGTTGCAGGAATGGACGTGGTATCCTTGCTAGGGCTTTCGTTTTTGCTGTTGAACAGGACTTCCAGCTCCTTCGCCAGGTTAGCTGCTCGACCGTTCTTTTCTGCAGCGTCGAAAGCATTCATGGTTGGTCCGTAGTATTTTCTGAATGCAACCGCGAGCTCTGATGGTGCGCTTGGAAAATTGAACGTATACCTGTCCCTGACGAAGGATATCTTCTCTTTGGGAACCGCGCACCGGCAAATCGCTCGATCACGTTGTTCTCGATTCCCCACGTCATGGGGCTAATGAAGCCTTCCGGCGGTGGCGGCGAGTACGAGGAGCTGATTCTTAAAATTTGCGCCACCAATGTCGGATCATCTGGAATCCAGTTCCCCATAATGATCCGACCTCCGGGCCGGGTCACGCGCACCATCTCCTTGGCCACATCAAACGGCTTTGGCGCGAACATGGCTCCGAAGATGCTCACGACGAGGTCAAACGTATGATCTTTCAGCTCGTGCAAATTGGACGCATCGCCTTCTTGAAACTTGCAGTTCGTGAGGCCCTCCTCTCTTGCACGCTTGTTCCCAGCCTCAACAAGGTTCCTCGCGATATCGACGCCCAGCACGTCTGCTCCGAGTCTAGCCTCTGGTAACGCCGTCGTTCCATCGCCGCATCCGAGATCCAAGACCTTGAGCCCTTTCGTGATGCCGAGTCCCTTGACGAGCGCCTCTCCGCTCTCTCTCATGCTCTCCGCAATACGAGTAAAGTCGCCTTTTTCCCAAAGTGCTTTGTTTGGATTCATTGGAGCACTCGCTCTGCGGTCGTTGGATCAATCAACTGCTTCACTTCCGACACACGATTGGCCAGAAGCTTCACATCCTCAAGGACCATTTCCTCGTTGAGAGCGATGTATACGCAGTAGACCTTGTCGTCGGTCACGTAATTGTCGATCCACTGAATTTCTGGCCCGAGCTTCCAGAGTACACCGCAGCATCTTTGTGGGATGCCTTGCAACTGGCCGCCGGTAAGCTTTCCGGCACCAGGAATTTCACGTTCAATTACGTATCTTGGCATCTGGGTTGTGGGGTCAAAAACACATCGCTCAATAACCAAGGTCGCCTGCCGCTATTAAGCGCAGCGGCATAGCGGTCGGGTGCAGCGCCGCGTTGTTGGGTTTTGCCAACATTGATCGCCTGCCCGATGGACTGCCGCCGCAATTGGAATTTCTTGAATTGTGAACGAGCGCCGACCTATTTCTTTGGCGTTACACGGGTAAGGGTGAAAATCTTACTCGGAAGGACTTGACCCTCGGGCCGACCTGGTCCCTCCTGTGAAATAGTGCGGAACTTAAAGGTCTTTTGAGTCAGCTCGCTGATTTCATCAACAGCCGTCGAATTCGAAGACTCGCCGCTAAATCGCCAAGTCGTAATCAACCGGCAGTGTTCAATCCGCCAATTTCCGCGGGTATTGTCGCCTTCGTCCGGTGGATCCAGGATCCAGGTACGGTCTGCGCGATATTGAGTGTCGTGCCGATAATCGTGCCATGTTCCAACCAAAAGCCGCGATAAAGTTGCATCGCTGGAAGCGCCAGTGCGATGGCCGGCACGATCAAAGCGACAATGACAAGGGCAGTGCGCATTAGTGCTTCTGAGTGACGTAGGCAAAAATCTTCGCGTTGTACCGGCGCGCGTATTCTTCCTGTCGTTTCCGAAGGGGTATGTCCTTGGTGACACAGCCGACTCCAGCGTTAGCTTTCGGATATTGCTTAGCCACCTCGATCGGGACACCGACTGGCATCGACGCGATGCTGCCCGACCAATAAATTTTGATATGCCCTGTGCGAATATCTTGCTCGGCTTCCTTTACGGCGTCAGCCGGATTCCAAGTCGGCTCGGCCCCAACGCAACACCCGGCAACGAGGGCCAGTACGAGAACGCGCAAGATTTTCATCCAACGTGATAATGAGATCAGCTACCGTCAGCGAAAGCGAGGTTTTTCAACGGCGTTGTCAGTCCACAGTTATTACCACTTTCCCGCGAGCGTGTCCCTGTTCGAGATAGCGGATCGCCTCTGGGACTTCACTCAACTTGTAAGTCCGATCGATGACTGGTTTCACTTTTCCGGACTGGATCATATCGGCCAACACGGCCAGGTCCTTTTGGCTCGGGTCCGCCATCATCATGCCCATTTTTTGACTCACGAACGGTGACAAGATCATCGTGTTAATCACACGACCGAACGGACCGATCCATCGGCTGTCGTTGGGTCCTCCGCCGCCGATCATGACGTATTTCCCGTTGGGATTTAGGATACGCCTGCATTCTGACAGCGAATGGTTTGGAACATTGTCGAGAATTACATCGTAACGCTGCTCGCCTTTGGCGAAATCCTCTTTCGTGTAATCAATCACGTGATCTGCGCCGAGCGATCGGACAAGATCGACATTCTTAGTGCTGCATACACCGGTCACGTCCGCGCCTAACGACTTGGCGATCTGCACGGCAAACGTGCCGACACCTCCGGACGCGCCATTGATCAAGACCTTCTGCCCCGCCTGAACTTTTCCCTTGTCTCGAAGCGCCTGCAACGCCGTGATGCCCGCGATGTTGACTGAAGCCGCTTGCTCAAATGTGATGTTTGCCGGCTTGATCGTGACGGCTCGATACGCGCGTGGACAAACGTACTCGGCAAAGGCACCTCCTCTTCCGCCGAAGACATCATCGCCTGGTTTGAACTGGGTGACGTTTTTGCCCACGGCTTCAACCGTGCCGGCAAAATCGACGCCCAGTCGTGTGTCCTTTGGTTTACGTAACCCAACCCCCATCAGGCGCATGATCTTGGGCGTGCCTTCGACGAAGTGCCAGTCGTATGGGTTAACCGAAGCCGCCCGAACTCTTACCAGGAGTTGATCGTCAGCGGGGGTGGGATTTTCGATCTCCTGAAGCTTGAGATTGGGCAAACCGTAGTCGCAGTAAACAATAGCTTTCATAGGATTATTCGGAGCAGCCGTCTTGCGATCGCAGTCGTTGCTCGACGTCCAGTAGGCGATAAAAAACCACGCGAACAACCCGAGGAAAACTACCGCTGCAGTCCATTTGAGAATGCGCTTTATTTTCATAGATGTAATGAGACAGCTTATTAAGCAATAGCCGCATCAGAATGTTGCTCGCCTAATGATTGATCCTTTGCACCCCAGATCAAAAGCCAAAAGATTATCGGTAATTCCGCAGCTGTGAGAACGCTTGCGAACCGGTCAACAAGAGACGCGTAAGGTAGTGGAAAGAGGGAAGTAAAGGAACTCGCCACATTGCCGAAACCTGCAATGAACAGTAAAACGCCCAATACACGCGGGATGAAACCTGATCGAATAACAAGAATTCCGAACGGAAACAGCCAAAGCCCCCAGAAGATTTGCGCAACGACAAATCCCTGACCATGCAAACGGAGGAACAGATAGGCCAGGGCATCCAGCTGACGCGTTTCAAATACCGACAGAAACTTGGCGCCGCTGGCGAGAACCAGTGCAGCGATTTCGTTGAGCACATTGAAAAGCGAGATGGGGATGGAGATCAAGATCAAGGTCGCCATCGCCAAAGCATGTTTCTTATCAACCGCTTTGAATAAGCGGTATAGAGCCAGCACCACAAAAATAAAGATGATGAAACCGAACAGTTCGCTCGCAATGCCGAGGCGGAAAAGGGTCTCGGAAGCCCGAACGTGATTGGCCGTCGCCGTCGCGTCTCCAGACACGATGAGAGTGCCAGGGACATAGATGAGGGCAAACGGAGCTGGGATGCTGGCCAACAGATACAGTAATCCTGCTACTCTTGCTTGTTTCTTGGTTGAGTTCATATCCTCTGTCCGGTCTTGTTAATCCAAAGTTATCACTACTTTTCCTCGGGCGTGTCCTTGTTCCAGGTATCGAAGAGCGTCAGCGGTCTCATTCAATTTGTAAGTCCTGTCGATAACCGGTGTAATCTTTCCCGTCTGCATGAGATCGCCCAGCATAGTCAGGTCTGCCTTGTTCAGGCTGGCAATGTAGGTGATGAACTTCTCGCCAACGAACCGTGACGCCACATACGCGTTGAGCTCCCCGGCCAAACGCATCCCCATACCATCGTGCCATCCTGCTCCTCCGATGCCGGCCATGACACAGATACCGTTTGGATTCAAAATGCGCCGGCGCTCGGAGAATGAGTGATTCCCAACAAGGTCGAAGATCAGATCGTAACGTTGATCAGTTTTAGTAAAATCCTCTTTTGTGTAGTCGATCACGTGATCCGCGCCGATTGATCGTACAAGATCGACATTGCGTGCACTGCATACGCCGGTCACCTCGGTCCCGAACGATTTAGCGATCTGCACGGCGAACGTCCCCACGCCTCCCGACGCTCCGTTGATCAAGATCTTTTGCCCGGGCTGAATTTTTCCTTTGTCGCGAAGACCCTGCAGCGCGGTGATTGCCGCCACGGGGACAGAAGCAGCTTGTTCAAAAGTCATGTTCGGTGGTTTCAGCGCGATTGCTCGATCCGCAAGGCCACACACGTACTCAGCCAAGGCGCCGTTTCTCCCGCCGAATACCTCGTCGCCAGGTTTGAACTTCGTTACGTTTTTGCCAACTGCTTCAACTGTCCCCGCATAGTCGACACCTAGTCGAGTGTCTTTTGGTTTGCGCATTCCGAGGATCGGGCGCACGAGCCACGGGCCGCGAATAGTGAGATCCAGAGGATTTACGGAAGCCGCGCGAACTTTGATCAAGACTTGATTGTCATTCGGAACAGGCTTTTCAACGTCCTCAAGCTTAAGAACATCGGGTGAGCCATACTCGCAGTGGGTGATAGCTTTCATCGGATTACTCGGAGTAGCCCGACGATTGCAATCGTTGGTAGACATCCAGTAGGCGG
>QHOM01000223.1 GCA_003218785.1 Verrucomicrobiota bacterium | reverse complement strand
CCTCGTACTAGCGCTTCCCAAGTAGAGAAAAATCGTGGGCATTGGTAGGCCGTCGTCCTGTGACTTCTGGGCATCGTAAGTGAGAGTAATAGCCACTTTCGGCGCTCATTCGGAGGATGCCATGCGTAAGGTGGGAATTGCGATTGCTCTCATCGTTGTACTCCTAGTCGCGGCGGCGGTGATCGTCCCGCACGTGGTGAACATTAACTTCTATCACAATCAGATACAGGCCGAGCTCCAGAAGAAATTGGGCAGGGAAATCTCTCTGGGCCAGATGGGGCTGAGCCTGTTTCCTCCCTCATTCCAGGTAAATAACGCGATCATTGGCGAAGACCGGAGTTTCCCCCCTGGGCACCCATTTGCCATGGTGGAAAAACTTTCTGTTTCGGTGAAGCTGTTCCCCCTGGTGCACAAACAAGTGGATATCAACTCGCTGGAACTCAACCGTCCTCACATTGAAATGGTGAGAAATGCCCAGGGAAAATGGAACTTTGCCACGCTTGGCGCTCAGACTTCAGCGCCAGCGGAAACAAGCCAAAAACCCGCAGGCCAGTTTGAACTGGTCAAGTTGCAAATCAACGACGGACAAGTTGCGGTAACTGACTACCAAAAGCATCAGTCGCGTGCCATCTACGACCACATCGATCTGAAAATAACAGATTTTGCACCTAATCGGGAGTTCATGTTGAACACCAACTTTGACGGCACCTTGGGTATGGACCAAGTCTCGATTTCAGCCGCTGAGAAGTTCCTGAACTCTCAGGCACTCAGCGGAATCGAGGCATTGGTGTCCGGTGACGCTAAGCTTATAAACTCCCACGGAAAGGTGGCTTCGAACGGCACCATCAAGCTGGAGAATCCTCAGATTCGTCAGGTCAACGTCGGCTATCCCATCATGTTGGACTATGACGCTGCCGACGACCTAACAACTGATGTCATCGAAGTCCATCGCGGGGACATCAAGCTCGGTTCGACCCCGATCACGATTGCCGGAACACTCAATACCAGGCCAACACCAGCGCAAATAGACCTGAAACTCACGGCGGCAAATGCCTCTATCGCGGAAGCAGCGCGGCTGGCGTCAGCCTTTGGAGTGGCCTTCAATCCAAGCATGGACGCAAACGGGCGAGTGGATGCAAACATTCAAGCTCGCGGTGCGGCCAACCAGCCGAGCATGAACGGCCAAATCACTGCCCGAGATCTCGTCATCAGCGGTAAAGATCTGCCGCAGCCGGTCAAGGTCAATGAGGTCAGCCTGGTCCTCACGCCGGAAACAATTCGCTCCAACGACTTCACCGCAAGCACTGGCGCGACCAGCGTCACCGTCAACTTTGCCCTTGCGCAGTACACTTCTCCCAATAGCAGCGTCAACGCATCTTTGCGGGCGGCCAACGCACGACTGGGGGAAGTGCTAAATATCGCCAAGGCGTATGGGATTTCGGCGGTCGAAGGCATATCGGGGGATGGCGTGTTGACCCTTGATGTGCGTGCCCAAGGGCCGACCAAGAACCCCTCTGCATTAAATTTCAACGGCACTGGAAAGGTCCAAAATGCCACGTTGAAAGTCCCTTCACTCAGCAAGCCGATCCAGATTCGCAACTCCGACATTCGCTTCAGCCAGAACTCGGCGATCCTGGAAAATGTAGCGGCATCCGTAGGACAGACGAGTGCCAATGGGGCGCTTACGTTGAAGAGCTTCGCCGCCCCGCAGGTACAGTTCACGCTGAATGCTGACAAGGTCAATGTGACGGAATGGCAGCAGCTTGTTGCACCACTAACGCCATCAAAACGGGCCAGCACGGCCCCAACGGGTAAGGACTTCTGGAGTGTGACCCCAAGGGCAAGCGCGCAGACCTCGGCGGATGAGCCCAGCATCTTGTCGAAGATGACTGGCAACGGCACAGTAAGTGTTGGCACCATCGAGTATGACCGACCTGGTGATGACCAACGCCCATTCTAACGTCTCACTGGACCACCGCCTGGTCCGGCTGAATCCAGTTACGGCCGATCTCTATGGCGGCAAGGAAGCCGGGACCATTGCAATTGACATGCGTCCGGGGCAGCCGGTTTATGCGGTCAATCTGACGACTGATAAAGTTGACGCCAATAAATTGATCTCTTCCGTCTCCTCGATGAAGCAAATGCTGTATGGTTTGCTCACTTCCAATGTGAATGCCAGCTTCAGTTCCACCTCCGCGACTTCCATCATGCAGGGCCTCAACGGCAGTCTGGCGCTGAACCTCTCAAACGGCAAACTGGCCAATTTCGATCTGTTGCATGAACTCGCGTCAGTAGGACAATTCGTTGCCGGCAGTTTGGGCACTGTGCCAAAGGGGTTTACCAACCTAGTCCAACTTTCCGGTAATTTTGATGTGAGGAACGGGGTGGCCCAGACCGACAACTTGAAAGCCGTACTTGATGGTGGCACTTTTGCCGCAAAGGGCCTGGTGAATCTGGCCAATCAATCAGTCAACATGCATATCACCGCGGTGCTGAATAAAGCCATGAGCCAGGGGGTTGGCGGAACGCAGATTGGCGGATTTATGAATACAGCGCTGGCCAATAATCAAGGCGAACTGGTCATGCCCGTCATCGTGACTGGGACGTTTCAGCATCCGCAGGTAGCGCCGGACGTGCAGCAACTCGCGCAAATGAAGCTGCAAAACCTGTTACCCACGAGCAAAAATCCCGGGGCGCTGACCAATGGAATTTTGGGAATCCTGGGTAAGAACCAGTCCACAAGCGGCGATAACGCGAAGGATGGAGGCATTAGCCGTATTGTGGGGGTGCTGGGCGGCAAGAAACAACGACAAAACCAGCAGCAACAGAGCAATCCCACCGACGCTGGCAGCATGGACCAACAGCAACCGCAGCCGAATCCGTTAGGTGATGTTCTGAATCAAGTTCTGAACGAGAAAAAGAAACAGCAACACCAGCAGCCCCCGCCGGCCCCGCCCCCTAATCCGCCACAGCGATAAGCAAGACCTTTGAAACCCATGCGGAAAATGCTACAAGAATGCGATGCATGTCTGGCTGGCCCAAATTTTCCGAACCGGAGAGAGAAACTGATAGGTGAGATTTGGAACGTGTTGGAGTGCCAACTATTTGAGTGGCGCGCGGGGAACGTCGAAGGGCAGACCGACATATGCCATTAGGTCGCGACTGCGGCTAGCGTAGCGGGGCGTTAATTATAATCATCCGATGTTAGGACATGCCCGTTCCTGGTCACTCGCCCTTCTGCTGGCATCCGCCGCCTTGCTCCCGCCCGGCACACTGTCCGCGGCTCCCGTCGCCGTACGTCACACGGAAGGCTTAGTCCACGGCTTTCTCGTGCTGCGCACGCTGGAGGGCGACACCCTCGCCGACGGAGACTTGATCCAGGTCGCTCACGGCGATCGCGTTACCAACCACCTCGTGTTCAGTTTCCGGGACGGTTCGGTCCGCGATGAGACTGCCATATTTTCTCAGCGCGGTAACTTCCGCCTCCTGAACTACCACCTCGTGCAGAAGGGTCCGGCGTTTCAGCGTCCCATGGAAGTCTTGGTCGACAATGCCACGGGCCAGGTCAGGGTGCGTTACACCGACGAGGACGCCAGGGAGAAAGTCATAAGCGACCGCCTGGAACTGCCGCCCGACGTCGCCAATGGCATGATTTTCACGCTACTGAAGAACGTCCGACCCGAT
>QHOM01000222.1 GCA_003218785.1 Verrucomicrobiota bacterium | reverse complement strand
CGATCTCGGCTTTGTATACAACGCGCTGGGCAGAAGCGAAGACTCGATCGCGGCCTACCGCAAATCTGTCGCGGCCAACCCGGACATTTTCGAATCGAATTTGAATTTGGGATTAATGCTCGCCAAGGCACGCCAACCGGATGCTGAGCGCTTTCTTCGTGCGGCGATCAAACTGACTCCGGTGGGCCATGTGGAAGAGGGCCGCGAACGCGCCTGGCTATCGTTGGGTCATGTCCTGGAGGCAAACAAGCCGCAGGAAGCGCTAGAGGCGTACCGTGAAGCTGCTGCGCTGAAACCTAAGGATCCTGAGCCTCACATCTCCGCTGGCCTGCTACGCGAACGTCAGAGTGATCTAGCCGGGGCGGAGAAAGAATATCAGCAGGTGCTGACGCTGGAACCCCAATCGGTCGAAGCGCTCACCGCTCTGGCCAACATCTACATGCGCAGCAAGCGTCTGCCGGACGCCGAAAATGCGCTACGTAAACTCGTTGCACTCCGTCCCGAAGACGCCGGCGTACACATCCAACTCGGACGTATGCTGGCCGCTTTGGGAAAGACCGATGATGCAATTGCCCAACTTCAGACAGGACTGAAACTCGCTCCGGCTGATGCGGACGCGGAGCGCGACTTGGCCGATCTCTATGCGACCGCGGGAAGATTTAATCAGGCAGAAGCCGTATATCGGTCGCTCTCGGGCGTGAGACCTAATGATGCCGAGCTTCATCAGGGACTCGGCCATACGCTGATGAAGCAAAGGAAATTCCCCGAAGCGCAGCAGGAATTTCTCAACGCCATTAAGTTGAAGCCGGATTTGGGCGCCGTGTACGGCGATTTGGCAGCGGTAGCCAATGAGAATAAGAACTATGCACTCACGATCAAGGCGCTGGACGCGCGCGCCAAGCTTCTCCCGGAAATTCCGGTAAGCTATTTTTTGCGCGCCATTGCCTATGATCATCTCCGGGATTACAAGCAGGCTGCGGCAAATTATCATTTGTTCCTACAGGCGGCCAATGGTCAGTTTCCGGACCAGGAATAGCAGGCCCGCCACCGCCTGATCGCGATCGAGCCAAAGAAGTAATTCATATGAGGAGCTGGGGCGTCATTCTCGCCGTCCTTTTGGCCACTGCGCTCACCGCGTGGGCGCGGAAGGAGGAGACTCTAGAGGCACTCAAGAGCCGTGCAGAGTCCGCGAAGGTTGCGGACCGTCCCGGCATCTGCACTGAAATTGCCGAGCGCCAGCTTGATGCCGCCCACACACTTTATACCGACGGCAAGGCAGAGCAGGCGCGCGCCGCCATCGATGACGTTGTCCTTTACTCGGAGCGGGCCGGCGACGCGGCCGCAACATCGGGCAAGAAGCTCAAGCACACGGAAATTGTCGTGCGAAAGATGGCACACAAGTTGCGAGACCTGAAGCGCACTCTTAGCTTCGAAGATCAACCCCCGGTACAGAACGCGATTGACCGCTTGGAGCACGTCCGCACCGACCTGCTGAGTAAGATGTTCGGCGTCAAGGGTGAAAAATGATTTTCCCTAGCCCGTTTGTCCGTATTTGCCTGTTCTTGTTTTGCATTCCGGCCGCCTTTAGTAGCGCGCAAGGCAGGCATGCCTCACTGACTCCTGCTGAAGCTGACCAGTTGCGGGACACGGCCATGGAACCGGACCAGCGTCTCAAGCTGTTCGTCAAGTTCACGCGTGCCCGCCTCGCCTCACTCGAACAGATGCGCAGCGATCCCAAGGTCACTGACCGCGGCAAGCAGACCCATGACCAACTCGAAGAGTTCCTGGCCCTCTACGCTCAAGGCCGTCATCGAGGCCGATACCGAGTTCCAGGCAAAATTGCGCGCGCTGAAGGATGCCGCCGGAATCCAGGAACATGAAGCCAAAGAGTACGAGTTTGTCCTCTCGAATGCGATCGACGCGGTGGATAGCGGGGCTGACGATCACCGCAAACTCCTCGCCGAGGAAGAAGAAGCGGCCAAGCATAAAAAGAAGAAAGCGAGCCCTTAACTGTTAAGAGTGCTGAGCGTCTCGCTAAGATGGCAGAGAAAGACCAATTTCCATTTCTTCTGCCTGCGAATTCTCGGCATATTCTGCGATTCACGATTTTCTCGTGCTAATCTACCTCCAACGTGCGAGAGTGTCTTCCCCACATTTTCCAGGAAAGTCATCGCGAACTGCGGCCGCGGGCGCCCATGCCCGAGTTCGCAATCCAGTTCTTTGCTTTTGCCAACGTGAACAACACCATTCGCCTGCGCGACGGCAAACTTCTCGTCCGTCTTTCCGACTTGCTGGAAGGAGCGCCTGAATCGGTGCTGCGCGCCATTGCTCACATCCTCCTGGCCAAGATGTATCGCAAGCCCATTGAGCGCGTGCATGCTACTCGTTATCGAAGACACGTATCGAGTCGTGAGATCGCCGCCAAGGTGCACCTGGTACGACAGATGCGTGGTCGCAAGCGGATCGAATCGGCGCGCGGCAGGGTTTACGATCTGGAGGCGATTTTCGAAACCTTGAACACGTGGTACTTCCACGGCCTGCTCGCCCGGCCGAACATGACTTGGAGCCGCGATCACGCCCGCAACAGCCTCGGGCATTACGATCCGGCTCACAATGCGATTGTCGTCAGCCGCGTGTTCGACAGTCCGCAAGTGCCGCGGTACGCAGTCGAGTACATCGTCTATCACGAGATGCTGCACCTCAAGCATCCGGTGAAGTTGCGGGGCAGTCGCCGCTGTGTGCATCCGGCCGAGTTCGCCGCCGAGGAAAGGCTCTTCTCTCATCTGGAGGAGGCGAAGCGTTTCCTCAAACGGTTGTGACTTCTCATCGCGCGATGCCGAAGCCCGACGCCGCTTTCTCTTTATGGCCCGGATCACAGGCTGTCTTAATTCGCCGCGTTGACGCCTCCAGAGCCGCGAGGTTATCCTGTAAGTAGTTCTAATTGCAATTGAGTTGCAATAAGAGAAGGCACTTTCTCTAGATGCTCCAAGCTTTTATCGTCACGTTGCGCGAAGGCGTCGAAGCCTCTCTGATCATTGGCATTACTTTGGCCTACCTGGCCAAGATTGAGCGCAATGATCTGCGCAAATCCGTCTATGCAGCCTTGATTGCCGCGTCTGTCGGCAGCATTGGCGTTGCTGTCCTGCTCTCCCGCACGAAATGGAACGAAGACATCTTTGAAGGCTGGGTCATGCTGGCCGCAGCTTTCTTCGTCGTGACGATGATCATTTTCATGATGAAGACCGGCCATAAGCTGAAGGGTCAGATTGAGGGCAAGTTGGAGCTGCTGGCGGGCCGAGGGTCCCGCTTTGGCTTGTTCTTCTTTGTATTCCTAATGGTCTTGCGCGAGGGCGTCGAGACTGTGCTGATTCTCTCCGGGGTCTCCCTCAACTCGACCGAGCTGATGAGCTTTCTTGGCACGCTGCTAGGTGTGGTCGCGGCCGTGCTGTTTGGCGTGACGTTCGTGAAGGGCAGCGTGCGCATCAATCTGCCAAAATTTTTCCGAGTCACGACCATCATTCTGCTCTTTGTGGCGGCACAGTTAATTGTTTCCGGATTGCATGAGCTTTCGGAAAATGGCGTTCTTCCCTCCTCCCGGCGGGAAATGGCTATCATCGGGCCCATCGTTCGCAATGATCTTTTCTTCTTCATTACGATTTTCGCCTTGGCGGCGCTGATGGTACTGTTTGAAATCAAGCGGCGGGAGCCTGTGCCCGTCCCGGCATCCCCGGCCGAGCGCCGCAAAGTCATGTGGAGTGCGCGCCGCGAGCGGCTGTGGATGGCTTCCGTTTACGCGAGCTCGTTCCTGTTTATCCTGCTAGTAACGGCAGAATTCATCTACGCCAAGAGCGTGAACACGCTTTCTCCCGCGACCGCCGTAACGTTTGTGGATGGCAAGGCGACCATCCCGCTTTCCCAGGTTTCCGATCATGATCTCCACGCCTTCGCCGCCACAGAGAACGGCGTCAACATCCGTTTCTGGCTGTATCAAAAGCCCGACGGCAAGATCGCCACGGTTTTTGACGCCTGCCAGATCTGTGGGCCCGTGGGTTTCCACAAGGGCCCTAATGGAGTGGTTTGCAGGAACTGCGCTGCCCCCATCAACTCGCAGTCGGTGGGTACGGCCGGGGGATGCAATCCCATTCCTCTGCAGGCGACAGTCACTTCGGATGCGATCATAATCACGGAGGCGGACGTGGCGGCAGGCACGCGCTACTTCCGGCAGCAATAGCCCATGTTTGTGCGGATGGTTTACGAATCATTTCGCCGACAGAAACGCCGCAAGCTGCTGGCGGGCATTGCTGTGACTCTCGGTGTCACTGTGGCGACGGCTATGATTGCGGTGGCCACCGACATTGGGGACAAAATTAACCGCGAACTGCGCAGTTACGGCGCCAACTTACTGGTCACTCCACAAGAGGACACACTCGACGTCGAAATCGGCGGTGTGAGCCTTAAACCACCAAGCGACGGCGCATTCCTGAACGAAGCCGATCTCCCCAAAATCAAGGGTATGTTCTGGCGGAATAATATCGTCGGTTTTGCTCCCATGTTGCCGGCCAACGTCAACGTGGGTACGGCCAACGACTCGAAACCCGTGACGCTACTCGGCACATACTTTTCCAAGCAGCTCAGGTTCGGTAAGGAAGATTTCGTTACAGGAGTGCGGATTACGCATCCATGGTGGAAGGTTCAGGGAGCGTGGCCGGATGACAATTCGAATGACATCTTGCTCGGCGAGCGCCTGGCCGCCAAGCTAGACTTGAAACCCGGTGATCACCTGCACCTGGTTGGCAGAGAGCGCCGGGTGACAGGCATTCTATCCACGGGCAGCAGCGAGGACGAAAACATCGTTGCTCCTCTGGCACTGGCGCAAGAAATACTCGGCAGGCCTGGTGCCGTTCGCCGCATTTACGTGAGCGCGCTGACCAAGCCGGAAGACGCTTTGGCACGTCGCGATCCGAAGAGCATGGGCCCAGAGCTGTTCGATCGCTGGTACTGCTCACCATATGCGCAGTCCATCGCCTACCAGTTGCAAGAGGCCATTCCACATTCTCATGTCGAACCGATTCGTCAGGTCGCGCAAAACGAGGGCACGGTGCTCTTGCGCATCAAGGGACTCATGTTGCTGGTCACCTTGGCGGCGCTGCTCGCCTCGGCACTGGCTGTTTCCGCAGCAATGGCAACGGCGATTTTCGAGCGGCGTGGCGAAGTCGGACTGATGAAGGCTCTGGGAGCAGGCAATACTGCCGTCGCCGCGCTGTTCTTTGCCGAAGCCATGCTGCTGGCCCTCCTTGGCGGCGCAGTAGGCTTTGCCGGCGGAACCCTGCTGGCACGTCAGATCTGCCGGTCGATTTTCGATTCGCAGATTACGATTCAGCCCGTGCTGTTTCCTGTGATTCTGGCGATTGCCGTATTTGTAACATTTGCCGGGAGCGCCGCAGCCATTCGCCG
>QHOM01000221.1 GCA_003218785.1 Verrucomicrobiota bacterium | reverse complement strand
AAAATTAGCTCAGTGAGAAACGGAAAAGGAGCGAGCCAGGGAGGAGGAAAAACTCTTGCACTCCCAAGCGGAGTTTATCGCCGGGTGCGCTCGAGATTGTCGGGCCCGATCTGTTGTTGCACGTGATGCACCATGGCAACGGCAGCAATCAGGATGATGGCCGCAATGACCTGGTGTGGGTGAAGGCTGGCATGAAAGAATCCCCAAGTGATGCATACCGCAGCCAGCGTTTGCATCATTTCAAAGTAGCCCGCCGTGGATGCGCGCGTGAGATGCAGTCCTTCAAAATAAATCAAGAGCGGAATTCCTCCTGAGACCGAAGCGAGGAGAACCAGCAAGACGATCGCCTTGGCGGGGTGCGCCTGCGCTGCCGCCGGCCAGAGCGCCGCACCATGAAGTTTGCCGTAGGCGAGAAGGATCAGTGTCATACAGGTGAGCCCGACGACGATACGCAGACTTGAGGCGAGCCGAAGCGACATGCCAATCATGACGCCGCGACCTGCAACGGTCGAGAGTCCCCAGAAGAAGGCACAAATAAGTGCGAAGCCCGTGCCACGGTTGAGGCCGGCGCGCTCAAATGAGACGCCGATTAGCGCTGGATGTGTAACCGAAACGAAGACGCCGGCAAGGATCGCGATACCAGCATAAACGAAGAAGCGCCGGCCAAGCCGGTCGCCAAAGATCAGGAATGCGGCCATCGTTGAAATAACGGGCTGAATATTCAGGATGACATTTACCACAGTTGGATTTCCGTATTTCAGCGCGAGGGTGAAGAAAATCGTGCCGACAGCCGATCCTGCGAACCCTGAGAATAACAGGTATCCCCAAGTGCGCGCCTGGATTTTGCGAATCTCGTCCAAACGCGACACCAGAAGTGGCGCGAACATGATCAGGATGAGCACGTGCTCCCAAAAAACGATCACGCTAGCGTCAAATAGCGCGTTGAGCGGGATGCGCCATGCGCTCTCAGTGCCCCAGAGCGCCGCGCCGAGACCAACGAGCCACGGACCATATGTTGCGCGGCGCGTTGCCCGGTCTTGCATTTCGAATGGGTCTAGCGCTCGCATGGCGCTACGTCAATATGGGCGATCAATTAGATCCAACAGGCAAGATGCCAGTCAGCCCCACAGGCAAGATGACTGTGCCCCGGCGCGCGCGCGGCAGTCGCGCCCTACCATTCGTCTCGATTTGTTTTACGACATGGAGTTCAAAACGCGATGACGAAGAAAGAACAACGTAAAGATGCATTGACGCCACAACAAATAGTATGCTAATTAACGTGTTCACACTATGCGTTGCCCCAAGTGCGGGTCTCGTGATGACAAAGTCATCGATTCCCGTCAGTCGCGGGATAGTTCAAGCATCCGCCGCCGTCGCGAATGTCTGAAATGCAAATATCGCTTTACTACCTATGAGGAGATCGAGCGATCAGACCTGCGCGTAGTCAAACGGGACAGAACACACGAGCCGTTTGATCGGCGCAAGCTGGCGGCCAGCATCGCCAAGGCTTTTGAAAAACGCTCCACCAGTCTTCTGACTCTGGAGGAGATGGTGGATGAAATTGTGCACGAACTTGAAACCAGCGGGCGTGAGGTTCCTTCGTCGGTGATCGGAGCCAAGGTGCTCGAAAAATTGCGCCGGCTCGATGAGGTGGCGTATTTGCGTTACGCTTCTGTGCACCAGCGATTTCAGGATGTCGATCAATTTGTAGATGCCATTCACACCCTTGGCCGCCGAGTAAGGCCGAATACGCTCCAGCGGGAGTTGTTTCCGCCTGAGACAACACAAGAGGGATCGGGTTCCGCAGCCGGATCGCGCAACATCGCAATCAATAAGAATCATGGTCGCGTTTAAGGAAGAATTTCCATACCTCCGCACAGACTCGGGGCAACTCTTCGAGTTCAATCGCGATTGGTTGCACGCCGCCATCACGCGGGCGGCCGATGAAGCCGGGTATCCGAGTTGGTGGCTGACCGATCATGTGACCGAGAGCATCGCGTTTTACTTGCGCCTGCGGAACGACGAAAACGTGGTCGCGTTCAGCCAGCTATCTCAGACGGTGCGTTACGTCCTGAAAGTGATCGGTTACAAGGAGATTGTCCCGCATTTTACGCCCTCGCCGCCGCCCATTTCTATTTCGTTGGTGGATATTGCCCGTCAAGCGGGCACCGGATACGAACTCGCGTTTTTTGATCTTTTGGAAAAGCGAATTAACACACTGATTGAAACCGGCGTGGACAATCTGCAGCTTTGCTCACTGCAATCTTGCGTGAAACACCTTCGCGGCGTGAAAACATGGACGCGCGCCTGTGATGCTCTGCGCGCAGAAATTGTCTGCTTCGTGCGCGAAAAACTAACATCGAAAACTGACCTTCCGCGGCTTGATTGTTCGCTGCGTTGAAGTTCGCTAGACTCCCCGGCTTACGGATTGCCTCGGGTTTCTTTGGGCTCCATTGGTCCCCAAGAAATTCATTAGCCTCTGGTTTTCGCATTTGAATTACCGCCAGATTGCGCAGATTTACCCCGATTCCGGATTCTGACCTTCCAAGCTCTTCAAATGTCATGACCATTTTTGAAAAAATTATCGCACGACAAATTCCAGCGAAAATCATTTGGGAAGATGACGACGCAATCGCTTTTCACGACGTCAATCCGCAAGCGCCAGTGCATGTACTGATTGTGCCAAAAAGGGTGGTGCCACGTCTCGCGGATGCGACCGAAAACGATCGCGCGTTACTCGGCAAATTACTTCTTGTCGCCAGCGATCTCGCAAAGAAGCTCGATCTTTCCAGCGGCTATCGCGTTGTGATCAACAGCGGACCCGACGCAGGCGAAAGCGTGCCGCATTTGCACGTACATCTGCTTGGCAAACGTGCACTCGCCTGGCCACCGGGCTAGGTCCGGATTTACAATGCGACGGGAACGGAGCGTTGCCTTTATCGGGAAAGAAGCGCCCAGTCAATCCCGACGATTCGCTTATCCGCAAAGCGTTTCAGCGATTTGGGAAAAACGAGATAAGTCGCGCCTTTTCTTTCCTTGAAACCTGCAATTCCAAAATCTGTCCCGCTTTCGCTCTTTTGCACGGTCATTACCCGATTGTTCTTTACCTGTGATTGGAAATGGCGATCGGCGGCGGGTTTTCGCCAAAGCGTGTAAACCTGCGGTGCACCGCACTTTTCGACCACCTGTGAAAAGCGGGCCGTTCTGACTTTAAGGAGCTTCATAGGGGCGCACGCGGGGCGCTTGCACTAAACCCAACCCAGCTGCTCGCGCCACTTTGTCAAAAGAAAGTCCGCCAGAGAACTACGGCAAGGAGGATCAGACTACCGTTGCTGCATTCCTGCCCTGGCGGGGTTTGTAAG
>QHOM01000220.1 GCA_003218785.1 Verrucomicrobiota bacterium | reverse complement strand
AACGCCTCGGACATGCTCGTCATTCCCGATCCCACGACGGCGTGGATCGACATTTTCAATGCTGAGCCGACGCTGAGCTTAATTTGCACGATTGTTGATCCGATCACGCGCGAACCGTACGATCGCGACCCGCGTGGAGTGGCCGAAAAGGCGGAAGCTTACCTGAAGAGCACCGGCATTGCCGATACCGCATTCTTTGGACCGGAAGCCGAATTTTTCATTTTCGATGATGTGCGCTTCAGCTATTCAGGGAACTCCTCATTTCACCTCGTCGATAGCGGAGAAGGCCACTGGAACAGCGCCCGCGAAGAATTTCCAAACGTCGGCTACAAGATTCGCCCCAAGGAAGGTTACTTCCCTGTCCCGCCGATGGACACGTTGCAGGATATTCGCAACGAAATGGCGCTTGAGCTGGAAAAAGCGGGCGTGCCCGTGGATAAACAGCATCACGAAGTAGCCACCGCAGGCCAGGCCGAGATCGACGTCCGTTTCGCGCCACTAAAGGTGATGAGCGATTCGATGCAGTACTACAAGTACATCATTCGCAACGTCGCAAAAAGGCACAATAAGACAGTGACCTTCATGCCGAAACCATTGTTCGCTGACAATGGTTCCGGTATGCACACCCACATCTCGCTTTGGAAAGATGGGAAACCGCTCTTCGCCGGAAATGGATACGCCGGTTTGAGTGAAATGGCGCTCTTTTTCATCGGCGGGATCTTGAAACACGCGCCCGCGCTCACCTGCTTTACAAATCCAACCACCAACAGTTTCAAGCGCCTCGTGCCGGGATTCGAGGCGCCGGTGAATCTGGCCTATTCAGCACGCAATCGTTCCGCTGCCGTGCGTATTCCGACTTACTCCGCCAGTCCAAAGGCGAAGCGGATTGAGTTCCGCACACCCGATCCATCGGCAAACCCATACATTGCGTTCTCGGCAATGCTGCTCGCAGGCCTTGATGGAATTCAAAATCGAATCGATCCCGGTGATCCGCTCGACAAAAATATCTACGAACTGCCGCCCGAGGAACTCGCGCAAGTGGCAAGCGTGCCTGACTCACTTCGCGGCGCAATCGAAGCGCTCCAGGCCGATCATTCCTTCCTGTTGCGCGGCGACGTCTTCAACGAAGACTTCATCGCCAACTGGGTCGACATGAAACAAAAAGAATACGATGCCCTACGTCTCCGCCCACATCCGTACGAGTTTGCGATGTATTATGATGTGTGATGAACGTGACTGAGCACATTTGTCACGCCGGATGAGTGTTACGTGCGAAATCTCGGTTTCAAAATTGATCGAACACTCCAGCTTTGCATAAAATTGGAGCCATGAGAAACACACAACTCGCATCTTGCCTCATCGCGGTCAGCTTGCTCGGCGCAAATCAACTTGCGCGAGCAGCTGATCCGGCTCATCCCGAACAGCCGGCTGTAGCTCCCGCGGAAGCAATCGCCAAACTCAAGGAAGGCAATGGACGCTATGCTAGCGGTAAACTGCAACACCCCGGTCAGACGACGGAACGGCGCGCGGAACTGACGAAAGACCAGCATCCGTTCGCGGTTATCGTCAGTTGCTCCGATTCGCGTGTGCCGCCCGAGATCGTGTTCGACCAAGGGCTCGGTGATTTATTCGTGGTCAGAGTAGCAGGCAACGTGATCGACGATCATGGCTTGGGTAGCATCGAGTACGCCGTCGATCATTTGGGAGCGCGCCTTATTGTCGTGCTCGGCCATCAGAGTTGCGGCGCCGTGAAAGCGGCCAAAGAAACTATCGCTGCCAAGAGCAAAGCTCCCGGTCATATCCAATCGCTCGTCACGGCTATTCAGCCCGCGGTCGAAGCCACGGCGAAAAGTGATCTCGGAGCGACTGTGGAAGCGAACGTGAAAAATGTCGTGCAAGCGCTGCGTACATCCACGCCTATTCTCAAGCCAAAAGTTGATTCCGGCGAAGTACAGGTAATCGGCGGCTATTACAGCCTCGATACGGGCGCGGTCACTTTTCTCGGAGCGAAGTAAGAGTCTTCGCTCACAGGGCGAGTTTCGTTTCGGAATTTGAAGGTTGCGCCTTTGTTTCTCTCCTAGACGCTGGTATCTTGTCGCCGCGCTTTCATCAGAAACGAAAACGGAGCAGATCATGGCCAAACCCGAGCAGACGGACGCAAAGACAAACCCTACGCCTGCCCAAGAAACTCTACGCCAGCTCTGGGAGGAACATGTGCAGTATGAGTTTTCCACGCGCAATACCGACGACACGCTCGCCACGATGGTCGAAGACGCATATGTAAATCACATTCCAGTATTGACCGGTGGTGTAGGCAAAGATGAATTGCAGGAGTTCTATTCAAAACGGTTCATTCCTCAGATGCCTCCCGACACCGAAATGACGCCCGTCTCGCGAACAATCGGCGAGGATCAGTTGGTAGACGAGATGGTTTTCAAATTCACTCACAGCATCCGAATGGATTGGATGTTGCCGGGTGTGGCCCCCACAGGAAAGCGTGTGGAGATTCCGCTAGTGGCCATCGTTCGATTTAGAGAAGGTAAGCTGGCTCATGAGCATATTTACTGGGACCAGGCGTCGGTGCTGGTTCAGATCGGATTGATCGAGGCCGATAAGTTGCCCGTCGCCGGTGTTGAAAGCTCGCGTAAGGTTCTTAACCCAGCTTTGCCAGCAAACGCGCTAATGAGCCGGCTAATCGAAGCCAGTAATATTTCGTCGACCGTGAACCGCTAAATCACAACCACGCACCAACCCATGTCATCACAAGCAAACCAGCCCTCGCTCTATGAACGCCTTGGCGGAATCTACAGCATCGCAACTGTGGTCGATGATTTCATCGACCGCGTCATGAATGATCCCCGCCTAAACGCCAACCCAGCCGTGAACGAAGCGCATCACAAGGTTCCGCCCGCCGGCTTCAAGTATCTCGTTACCGAAATGGTCGGCTGGGCCGCGGGCGGCCCGCAGAAATATACGGGACGCCCGATGCGTGAGTCTCACGAGCACCTGAACATCACGCCCAAAGAATGGGACGCGTTCATGGATGACTTGCAGCAGGCGCTCGATAAATTCAAGGTCCTCGCTGCCGAGCAGGCGGAGTTGAAGGCAATCGTTAACAGCACCTACGGCGACATCGTAATTGGCAAATCCTAATCGGATTGACTG
>QHOM01000219.1 GCA_003218785.1 Verrucomicrobiota bacterium | reverse complement strand
AACAACGTTCTCGCACTCCTGTGCGAAAAACCAAAAGCGAAATAACCGCGAATTTCGCGGACTTTATCTCATCCTTGTAAAGTCGAGCTTGGAACCACCGGGCTCTCGCAATGTCATCCGGTCGCCGGCAATTTCCATCTGATAAACGGTGGTGGCGAACGGCGTTTCGATTTTGATTCGGTCTTGATCACCGAACCTATACCTGCCACGCACGTTCCCGATGAGGACGGAGCCATTCTTGGAAAATTCCCAGATGGTTGCGTTCGACCCTCCCAACATACGCCATTTGCCGATAATGGTGGGATTCCCGCAGCCCACCATCACGCACAGCAGAACAGTCGAAGCGATTATTCGCAGGCCTGACTTACGTTGGAAGAAAGCTAATCCCATGACAGCCGAGCTTGCCCATATGCCGGCGCCGAAGCAAACAGCCTGTCCTCTCAAGTTCACCATCGACCAGTTCCAAGTACTTTAGCAAGTGTTGCTCTCGGATTACGTCGATCTGATACTCGACGCTCGTACCCTTCGTTGCCACGGATCTCCGAAATTGAAGATGCGCAGCGGACCGTAGCGTGACGCTCTTTTTGGTTTCCCGCGCCTCAAGCAATTCCCCTTGGAGGATTATTACAGGATAATAGATCTCGATGTTCACGTTTTCGTCGCCGTCGAATCTCCAGTTTGTGAAGTTCTTCTGCACTTGATAGTCGACGACATCGCACACTTTGCGGAAGGAGTCATAATGCGCTCTTCGTGGGTTGCCATCATCCATTCTTCGACTCGTCCGCTTTTCTTTTTCGCAAAGGAACAGAACTGCGTCCCAACACGTCCCTCGCAATAATGATGATAGCCCTCCATTCCGAGGAAGTCAGACAGCCGCTCCCACGTGTCCTGCTGTTGTTTGTCGTGAACCTTGACCGGAAGGCCTGCGAGTTTGACTTCCTGATGATGCAAGAAGGGTACCAACGGCTCCTTTGTCAGAATCACGACCGGCTATGGATTATTGATGCATTCCGCAAGCAACACGGCGAAAACGAAATCATATTGATTTGGCCCTGCTCGCTGCATGCTCATAGCGAACAGATCGAATTCACGCGATTTTCCTGTATCAGGGTCGACGTAAGTCGGGTTTGCTTCTACATAGCCCCATTGCTTTCGCAGCTTGGATTCAACCCGCGATTCTAACAGATAGCCAGAGCGAAGGAGGGCCTCCGTTATCTTGGATCGCGTGATCTTCTCGCTCTGCTGATTAGTCACGCGAAGCAATTAGCGATGCCATAATTGAAGCTCATGAGCTGCGAACCCATTCTCCCAAGCTTCATATGTTCTTTCGCCGACTTACTTTTTCTTCGATTCTTTCTTTGACTCGCGCTTGGATTCTTTTGCTTCCTTCGACTCTTTTGCGGCTTTGCTGGATTCGCCGGGGCGATATTCTTCCTGTTCTGCGGCGGCGAAAGCTTTTTCCAGGCCAACCATGTCTTCACCCGGGCGGAGTGTGTCGAGGGCTTCGGCTTCTTTGCGCAGTTGCTCCTCGGTGTAGTTGGCGGCTTTGATCGAGAGACCGATGCGGCGCTCGAGTTTGTCCACCTTGATCACGCGCGCTTCGACGTCCTGGCCAACTTTAAGCACGTCTTTCACTTTTGCGACGTGATCTTCGCTCAACTGCGAGATGTGGACGAGCCCGTCGATGTCGTCTTGCAACTGCACGAACGCGCCGAAGCTAGCGAGCTTAGTCACTTTACCTTTCACCAGATCACCGATCTTGTATTTCTGATCGATGGTCTTCCACGGATCTTCGGTGAGCTGTTTGATACCGAGGCTGATCCGCTGATTTACTTTGTCGATGTCGATGACGACGGCTTCGACTTCGTCGCCTTTTTTAAAGACTTCGCTCGGGTGATTAACCTTGCGGGTCCAGCTCAAATCGGAGACATGGATCATGCCGTCAATCCCTTCGTCGAGTTCCGCGAACGCGCCATAGGCAGTCATGTTGCGAATTTTGCCTTTCACGGTGCTGCCGATGGTGAATTTCTTCTCGATCTCGTCCCACGGATTCGGCTCGAGTTGGCGCAGGCCCAGCGAAATTTTCTGCTCTTCTTTGTTGACCCCGAGCACAACGGCTTCGACTTCCTGGCCGACAGTGAGAATGTCGGACGGGCGCATGATCCGCTTCGTCCACGAAAGTTCTGAAACATGGATAAGACCTTCTACGCCTTCCTCGACCTCAACAAACGCGCCGTAAGGAACAAGATTGGTGATTTTGCCTTTGATGCGCTGACCAGCCGGGAAACGCTCCTCGATCTGGTCCCACGGATTCTTCTGGGTCTGCTTGAGCCCTAACGAAACGCGCTCTTTTTCTTTGTTGATGTCGAGCACGATGACTTCCAACTGCTGCCCAACTTTCAGCAACTCGCTCGGATGCCCGAGCCGGCCCCAGGTCATATCGGTGATGTGAAGCAAACCATCCATGCCATCGAGATCGATAAACGCGCCGAAGTCCGTAAGATTTTTGACGGTGCCAATCACCCGGTCGCCGACGTTCACGCCATCCATGAATTTTTGCCGCTTTTCGCTGCGCTCCTGCTCGATCACCTCGCGCCGGCTAAGCACGACGTTTTTGCGGTCGTCGTTAAGCTTGACGATTTTAAAATCGTACGTGTTGCCAACGAATTGCTGCAAATCTTTTGGCGGGACGACATCGATCTGAGATGCCGGCAAAAATGCCTCGACGCCGATGTTCACCATCAGGCCGCCTTTCACCACGGATTTTACCTTGCCTTTGATCAGGCCATCCCCTTCGAAAACATGCACGATCTTGTACCAGTTTTGGCGGTAAGCGGCTTTTTCCTTCGAGAGCACGACCATGCCCTCGTCGTTTTCGAGCCGCTCGAGCAACACGTCCACCTCGTCGCCCACTTCGGGCGAGTCGACGTCATCAAATTCCGTTATCGGAATGACGCCCTCGGATTTGTATCCGATGTCGACCAACACTTCGCGCGGACGAACTTCCAGTATTCGTCCCTTGACGATGCTTCCCTCGCGGAAGTCCGGCATCGGCTTCGACATCACATCCTGCATTTGCACCATAAAATAAAAAGCCTCCTCGGGGCGCCCACTGTAGCGGCAGTCTATGACCGCCGAAATTTCCACGCAGTTGCAACCAGCGGAAACGGAGCGCCATAGTAGGCGTTTCCGCCGCGCAGGTCAACTGTTCCCGTGAAGCGAGACTCTGTGAGCAAACTTATTTCGACGGCTCTACAGAGCGTCGCTCTACCGAGCATCCTTGAGCGCGCTTCGTTTCTCTCCATATTTGAACCACATGTCGATGTTGCGCCTGGCGTCCGTATTCATTCTGCTTACAGCAATATCGCTTCGCGCCGAACCTTCAGCCGCCGAACAAAAAGTATTGGAGGCAACCAAGTCGCAGGAGTTAAGCGTCGTGCATCTGTGGGCGCCCTGGTGCTCGAATTGCCAGGCTGAATTGAAAGGCGGCGACTGGCTCAAGATAGTGAGGGACAATCCGCGGGTGCATTTTTATTTTGTTTCCGTTTGGAACGGCGGCGAGGATGGCCGAGCCATGCTGAAAAAATTTGACCTTGTCGATCAGCCAAACGTGACGATTCTGGCCGATCCTGGACCGCGCGGCAAAGATCACATCAAGCAATTTTTCGGTCTGCCGCTTTCGTGGATTCCAACAACTTGGGTTTATAAGGGTGGCGATCTTCGTTACGCGCTGAACTATGGCGAAATGCGCTTTCCAGTCTTGCAGCAATTTCTTGAGGACAGCAATTGCGAGTGGTCCCACAAAGGCGAGCCGCAGATCGAGTAGGTTTCCAAAGTCGTTATCGACTATCCGAACGAACTGCGCAGGCTATTCTAGACCTGATCGAGACTTCTCCCGGCATTCCATTTTACACAACAAACCGGCCAGCGATATCGCGCAACCTTTCGCTCTGGCGAGATTTGGATGCTCGATGCAACCCGGAAGATGTAAAGAACGGGTGCGATCGCTGAAACGAACCGACAACTGTGACAGTTCGTCAGGGCTGCATTTGGATTGTAAACAAATAACGGACCGACTCGCTGCGGCTGGCCGTAGTAGCCCCTAG
>QHOM01000218.1:5640-7825 GCA_003218785.1 Verrucomicrobiota bacterium | reverse complement strand
CTTTCGCGGGAGCCATGTGGCAGAATAACGTGCGCTCGAACTCACATAGATCTCACGTCACGTGAAGATGATCTGCGCGCCAGCGGACATCTCGTAGAATTCTCCGACCGTGAGGACCTTGTCCACTTGCGGACAGAAATCCTGCGGCGCCAGCTTGAACATATCGACAGTGGCTTTGCAGGCGTAAATCTTGCCGCCAGCATCGTGAATCATTTCGAGGAACTCCCCGACAGGCGGGATGTCGATCTTCTCCATTTCTTTTTTCATCATCGCCGTCACGATCCAGGAGATGCCGGGACCATGTCGGCTTCGCCCGTCTTGAGCCCGGGCGAATCCGGCGCAGTCAAGCGGGTCTCGATGTTGGTACCGATTTTCTGGGTCTGTTTCTTGTCGTCGATGTAATCGAGGAACCGCTTGTCGATGTCGATTGCGATCACTTTGGCCGCCTTCTTTGCGATCGGGAAGGCAAAGTAACCGGTGCCGGCGCCGATGTCGGCCACGGTCTTTCCGTCGAGCGGATCCAGGCCTGCAATGATCTCGTCCGGCTTTTGCCATTGCGCGCGCGAGGGATCCTCGAAACGAGCCACGAGCTTGTCGAAATCTGCCTGGTGCATGAATTGGTTTGCCGCGCTCTCCTGCGCGGCCGCGGCAGGTTGGAGCTGCGAGGAAACGCACGCGAGGAGAGTCATCGTGGCGAGTAAGAATAATTCTTTGATCATAGACTGAGTCGGCCTAACTAGGTCGTCAGGTGAAGATGATCTGCGCGCCGGCGGACATCTCGTAAAATTCTCCAACTGTGAGGACCTTGTCTACTTGCGGACAGAAATCCTGCGGCGCCAGCTTGAACATATCGACAGTGGCTTTGCAGGCGTAAATCTTGCCGCCAGCATCGTGAATCATTTCGACGAACTCCCCGACAGGCGGGATGTCGATCTTCTCCATTTCTTTTTTCATCATCGCGGTCGCGATCCATGACATGCCGGGAATTGCACCAAGCCACGTTGGCATGCCCACGCCCATCGGTGTCGGCACGCAGAGCGCAGGATTGCCCACGGTCCCGATTTTGATGTTGTTCATCTTCTTTTTCACAATGGCGTGCAGGCCGAAGAACGTGAAAAAAAGATTTGCGTCGATCCCTTTCATCCGCGCGCCGTTGGCCATGATGAGACCGGGGTAAACGCCTTCGAGCGATCCGCGCGAGACAATGATGGAGACCTTCTTAATTTCGTCGTCGTCAGGCATCGTTGGTTTCCTTAGACACAGCTGACAGGTTTCGGATATCCCGCGATCTTCGTCGCCTTTTTGATCGGCCCGTTCGGAAAAAGTGAGTAAAGCTCCTTGGTCTCGATGCCGCCCACTTTGTTCATGCGGCGCATTCCAGGCACAGCGCTCTTTTCCTTGAAGTCCTTGTCGATGAAATCGAGGACCTTCCAGTGTCCTTCCGTTAGGTCGATGCCTTCTTCTTTCGCAAGCGCCGCGGCGACGTCGCGGTTCCACTGCGCGTGATTGGTCATGTAACCTTCATCGTTAACGTCGATGGTTACTCCGGCGATTTGTTTCTGTGACATAAGTTTGATTGTTGATGTTTATGCGGGTTGCAAAGCTTCCAGCGGTATCTGCTTCCCGAGCCGGCTCATGTGATGACCAATGCCCGGCATCGGAACGCCTCTAAGCAACAGGTTCCAATAGATCCATTTGAAGGCGAGTTTGCCGAAGTGGTTCAAGCGCGTTTCGCGCAGTAGCGAGAACGGACCAATTCCCGGCAAAGGATATTTTCCTTCCACTGGCTGTAGGTCGTAATTGAAGTCGAGCAGGAACGCCTTGCCGTAGCCGGATTCGATGAAGCAATTAGCATGACCGTCGAATTGAGATGCAACCGGCTCGCCCTTGATGTAATGAGTGATATTTTCGGTGAGCACCTCAGCCTGAAAATGCGCCACCGACCCAGCTTTTGACGATGGCAAATCTGTCGCGTCGCCGAGGATGAAAATGTTTGCGTACTGTTTCGATTGCAACGTGTGGCGATCGGTCGCGACAAAGTTGAGTTCGTCTCCGAGGCCGGAGCGTTCCATCGCCGCGTCACCCATGTTGGTTGGGACGGTAACCAGCAGGTCGTAATCAACTTCTTTCTCATCCCATGAAACGATTTTGTGCTGCTCGTTATCGACGCGACTGATGTTGAAAT
>QHOM01000218.1:0-5627 GCA_003218785.1 Verrucomicrobiota bacterium | reverse complement strand
AATCCGCGTTCGGTCAGCCACCAATCGGCGAGAAACGCAAATTCCAAAGCCGCCACTGGACATTTGATCGGCATCTCGGAGATATGCACGACGAGTCTGCCGCCGTTCCAGTCGCACAACGCGCCATGCAACGTCGAAGCGCCTTCAAACGTATAAAAATCGGAAACACGCTTGCGCCAATCGTTGCCGAGCATCCCATCGGTTTGCTCGGGAGCGGTTTTTACGCCGGTTGCAATGACCAAGAGATCGTAATTGAGATAGTCGCCTGAGCGCAGCAGAACACGATTTTGTTCCGCCTGAATTCGGTCAATTTCCCCTTCAACGTAATCCACATCTCGCGGAATAAACTTTCGCTTCGGTTTGACGACGTCCTTCTCCGAAAAAATCCCGAACGGCATGAAGAGAAAGCCGGGCTGATAATAATGTTTCGGATATTGATCAACGATCGCGATCGACCATTTGTTTGCGGGCAGTTTTTTCCGCAGGCGGTTCGCCATCATGGTGCCGGCCGTCCCAGCGCCGAGAATGAGTAGCTTTTTCATTTCTGGAGCAAAGATGATGGGAAACCCAGCCGCGACTACGCTGGGATTGTGATTCTCTCACCACTTTTTGCTCGGTGGAGCGAGACGCTCCGGCGCTTGGCCACTCGTTAGGCCACTCGCCTGCTTAGGAACAATCACACCGGGGTGTTCGATGCAGGGGCTACGATGTTCATTTTGTAGAAGCCGCGGTGCTCTCTTTTTTGTCGCCCCAGAGGTGAAATGTGTACGTGAAAACGATGTAACCGAGAACATCATGCGGGCTGTCATTGGTCACGTAGATCGCAGGATTAAATTGAAAATTGCGCGTGATGTTGCATGTGAAACCGATTGTTGACGAGTTACCAGATCCGCTCTGAAAATCGACCTGCACTCGCCAGGTCTCATTGAAATCGTAGGCGTAGCCGAGGATGGCTTCATTGCGGTAACCGACATGGGTAGCTCCGGCGATGAATTTTTGATGCTCGGTGTAGTAACCGGCCTCGATATAGGGCTGAGGATCGACGTTCATGTGCGGTGACCAGTTCACGAAGCCGATAGAGAGTAGATATGGCTCTTTTGTGAGCAGCCCAAACTCCGTCCCAAAAATCCAATCATCCGGTTTAAACCCGCGAAAGACCGCAAATTCGGCCCATTTCGTTAGCCCCATCTCGGCTTGCAGCTCGTACGGGTTTGCGATCCGCTCGCTCTGTGCCTGGAAACTGAGCGAGAGATCGCCCGGTCCTTGTAAGTCTGGCGTCACGATTTGGCTCAAACCCTTCGTCGTCGCCCAAGATGAAGGGGCGCTAGCAACAATCATCATGACGACGAGCGACGCGAACCCAATTCGCTTGTCCTTCGCGCCACCGATTTGTTTCTGCAAATCCATCGCCATGTTGCTGCGAGTAAAACCGTTGCTCGGGAATTTGTCGATCCCGTGTTGACGCCGAACGCTTTCCGGGTTGAACGGGCGACTGCCGCTCTTAAGCTAACATCAATGGAAGAAGCCGAGGTGCCTCTGGAAAACTTACAGGAACATGTCCATCATAGCGCACAGCACAGCGGCGAAGCATGGGTCTCCTGGGTCGCGCTAAGCACAGCGATTCTCGCAGTTCTCGCCACCATCGCCAGCTTGCTCTCCGGCCAACATGCCAACGAAGCGATGATGAGCCAGATCGCAGCGTCGGATCAGTGGAACTATTATCAGTCAAAGAGCATCAAGGCTTCCGTGCTCGATATCAAGATGTCGCTCGCAAGCGCGCCTAACGAATCGGATCGCGCGAAGGCTGAGCGATACGAAAAGGAACAGGAAGAAATCAAATCCGAGGCGGAACACAAACAAGCCGAAGCCAAAACAGATTTCCATCGGCATGAAGTTTTCGCGCGCGGTGTGGCCACGTTCCAAATCGTCGCCCTCGGAGCAATGGCTAGTTGATTATGCGTGTGCTTGCCATCGACGCCTCTCTGCGCCACACCGGTGTTGCGATTGTGGATGCAAACAATGGCAAACCCCGTTCTCTCTATTTCGGGACGATTCACAACGCGAGTTCGAGGCGTTCCTCGTCGTGCCTAGTGGCGATCCGCGATCGGCTTATCGAACTAATTCGCCAACACGAACCTGATTGCTGCGCGCTGGAATCGGTTATTTACGTGCAAAGCTACAAGACCGCGATTGTGCTCGGAGCTGCGCGGGGAGCGGCCATTCTGGCTGCCGCGGAAAACGGCCTGCCAATTTTTGAATACGCACCTAATCGCATCAAACAGGCGACGGTAGGCACCGGCGCCGCCGGAAAAAATCAGGTCGCGTTCATGGTGCGCGTGCTTTTTGGTTTAACGGAAACACCCGACGCGGACGCGGCGGACGCGCTTGCAATTGGTTTGACGCACCTGCGCGCACAAGAAGCAGCGCGGCTGGGAGTTTCGAGCGGCATACAAATATGAACGAAGCCATGGCGGATCTTCGCGTGCGCTGGCTCGGCCGGATGAGATTCGCCGACGCACTCACATTGCAGGAAGAAGTTGTGACCAAGAAACGAGAAGATCGCTCGTTGGAAGATGAACTGCTTTTGCTCGAGCATGAGCCCGTATACACAATTGGCCGCACACCGGACAGATCCAGCTTGCTCGGTGCAGCGCACTTGCCTCATCCACTTTTTCCCATCAACCGTGGCGGTCAGGCGACTTATCACGGGCCTGGCCAATTGATGGGTTATCCCATTATCGATCTGCGCCGGTGCGGGCAGGATTTACATCGCTATTTGCGCTGGCTCGAGCAGTTGCTCATTGAGGTTCTCGCCGAATACGGAATTCCGGCGTCCCAACGCGAATCCCTAACGGGAGTGTGGATCGAAGATCGCAAGATCGCTTCTATTGGCGTCGGTGTGCGGCACTGGATCACCATGCACGGATATGCGTTAAACGTGTGCGGCGATCTTTCGCCTTTCAATTACATCGTGCCTTGCGGCATTAATAATGTGACAATGACATCGATGGAGAAAGAAACCGGCAGGGCGTTTTCAATTGTCGACATTGCCAGGGCGTTTGAGAAACTGGCGTTGGATCGGATCGTCGATTTGCGCACCGCTCTAGAAGCGGAACCGATCAACGTTTAGCAGAGAACAGAATGATTCCGCTGGAAGACAACGTTGCTGACATCATCGGAAAGGCGCAACGCGGCTTGCGCATTTCCGATAGCGAACTGGCAGAAAAGGCGCGAGTGGACCCCGAAAAAATCCGCAAACTAAGGAAAGGCGATTTCGATGAGCTGGCGCTTTTGCGCGTAGCGTCGGTTCTGGGTCTTGCGACGCGCCCATTGTGCGAGCTTGCCAAGGGCGAATGGCATCCAAAGAAAATTGATGAGCCGAGCGGTCTCAGCCAATTCAACACGCATTATCACGGCATGGCAGTCAATGCCTATCTGGTGTGGGATCCAGCGAGCCGTGCGGCGGCAGCTTTTGATACCGGCGCCGATTGCAGTGAAATGGTGCGCTTTGCGAACCGGGAGAAGCTGACTGTGAAACTTATTCTCCTTACCCACGCCCACTCCGACCATGTTGCGGACCTGCCACGCCTACGCGAAGAAACCGGCGGGCAAGTTTTCGCTCCGGCGCGCGAACCGGTGCCCGGCGCGGAATCAATCGAAGAGGGAAAACGCTTTCGGCTTGGCAAGTTGGAGATCGATATGCGGCTGACTTGGGGCCACTCACGCGGCGGAATGACATATGTGGTGACCGGCCTCGGGCACCGGATCGCGATCGTGGGTGATTCACTCTTCGCCGGCTCCATGGGTGGCGGCAACGTTTCCTACGATGATGCGCTCCAAAACAATCTCGAGAAAATCTTAACCCTGCCGGATGAAACGATCATTTGTCCTGGTCACGGTCCCATGACCACGGTGGGTGAAGAGAAAGCGCACAATCCATTCTTTGCTGGAAAAGTTTGATGTTTGGCGTTTGAGGTTTGATGTAGGTTCGCGGTGTGAGCAAGGCGGAGCTACTTACGCGCACAAAAGCATTCGCGTTGCTAATTCTGAGATTGGTGGACCATTTACCACGGACCACATCTGGTCGCGCAATTGGAAATCAGCTCGTTCGCAGCGGCACCTCCGTCGGTGCCAATTATCGCGCAGCTTGTCGCTCACGCTCACGCGCCGAATTTGCGGCTAAACTGGGTCTCGTTGCCGAAGAAGCTGATGAGACCGTATATTGCTTGGAAATGGTTCGCGACGGCAATTTGCTTCCTGCAAATAAGCTAAGTGAGCTGCTTAAAGAAGCGGATGAACTGACCGCGATCTTCACGGCCGGTCGGCGGAGTTCAAGTAGAAATCAAACCTCAAACCTCAAACCTCAAACATGAATATCGGTTTCGTTGGTGTTGGTCGCATGGGCGCAAACATGGCGCGCCGGCTGAAAGATCGACAGTTTCATATCACCGCCGTTTACGACACCAATCGCGCGGCTGCCACAACCCTTGCAGCCGAGCTTGGTTGTGCGGCAAGCCAGGATTTATCGGAAGTCACGGCGGAGTCCGATGTGATCTTCACCGTTGTGACCGACGACGCGGCGATGCGGGAAATTTTTTCGGGCGCTGGCGACAACCTCCTTGTGAATGCCCGCGGAAAATTGTTTATCAACTGCGCGACCATTTCGCCACAGGTACATATCGAT
Source organism: Verrucomicrobiota bacterium (assembly GCA_003218785.1). Taxonomy (GTDB): domain Bacteria; phylum Verrucomicrobiota; class Verrucomicrobiia; order Chthoniobacterales; family UBA10450; genus Udaeobacter. The sequence goes on along the minus strand of QHOM01000218.1, from coordinate 943 downwards.
GTTGAAAAGTTGGCGCGCAAAGCCGGCGCGCAAACGCTCGAAGCGTGCATGGCATCGAGCATCACGCAGGCGCGCGAAGGATTGCTTTATTTGATGTGCGGCGGAAGCGAAGATGCATTCCGCAAGGCCGAACCGATTTTAAAAGAGCTTGGATCGACCGTGCGCTTCATCGGCAAAGCGGGCGAAGCGGCGAAAGTGAAAGCGCTCGTCAACATGGTAATGAACATCAACACAGCTGGTCTGGCGGAAGGACTGGCGCTTGGCGCCGCGCTCGGTCTCGATCTGGAAATGTTGAGAAAAGTTTTTTCGCAAACGGGCGCGGCCTCGCGCGTCCTTGAAACCGATGGCGAAGATATGCAAAATCGCGAGCACACCTGCTTTTTCTCCGCGGCGCACGCAGCCAAAGACAGCGGAATTGCGCTCGACCTCGCGCGCAGCCTCGGTCTCGATTTGCCGTTGGCGCACGCAACGAAGGAACAATACGACCGGATGATTGCCGAAGGCTTGGGCGAGGTCGATAAATCCGGAATCGCCGAGCTCACGTTCAAGGATCGCTATAAACATTCCGGCAATCACGTTTGACGTCGCGCATTCGTAGCGCGGGGGGATCGAGCAGTCGCTTGCCCGATGTTAGAAATAATGTCGAGACGCCTTTAGCATCGCTCGCGGAGCGGTCGATCCACCGCCGCTGAGTTTGCTGTATGCGCGGGCGGAGCGCCGTTGCAGCTATTTTGGCGCGGGCGAGGCGACGAGTTTTTGGAAACGCGGATCATTCCGGAGCGGATCGAACATCGGATCGAGCCGGAGCAGCGCAGGAGTGAGCGGGGCCGCAGCCAGTGCGCCATTGTACGGTATCGAGAGTAGTTTCTGTAAAGCGGTAATGGCGCGGTCAGGTTCTCCCACGCGCGCTGCCACCCGGGCGAGGATCTCGATCGGAATGGGA